>JANXUM010000600.1 GCA_025356215.1 Bryobacter sp.
GAGCTTTGGGTGAACCCGCTGATGGTTGCCCAAATCTCGACGTTGGTGAATGGCTGTGCCAAATTAAACGAGACAGCGAAGATTGTGCTGGTCAATCCCACACCGTAGTCGATCGGTCCAGTCGATTTCACAAGCGTGGCCGCCGGCGCGGCGGTCGCCAAGATTGAGAGAAGTAAGAGTTTGTGCATGATGGATTCTTTGGCGCGGAAACACCGCGCACACCAGGACATGTGCAAGCGCTTCAAAAAGTGATAACAAATTGTTTCGCGAGACTTGTGCGACCGCTCTTCGCTTTTTAATCGCCCTGCGGGCTTTTCTAGGTTATACTCGTGAGTTCCTATGGCTGAGAACGAAAAAATCCGCGCCCTGTCGGCAACGCTTGGGGCAATTGAAAAGCAATTTGGCAAGGGCTCGATCACGCGCCTTGGTGCGACCGAGGCAATGGTGCAGGTGCAATCGATCTCCACGGGGTCGATCTCTCTGGACTATGCGCTGGGCATCGGCGGGCTGCCGCGGGGGCGCATCATCGAAGTCTTCGGCCCGGAATCCTCTGGCAAGACGACGGTGGCCTTGCAGTGCGTCGCGCAAGCCCAGATGGCCGGCGGCATTGCCGCTTTTATCGACGTCGAGCACGCGCTGGACCCCATCTATGCGCATGCGCTGGGTGTGGATACCGAAAATTTGCTGGTGTCGCAGCCGGACTACGCCGAGCAGGCGCTGGAGATTGCCAGCACGCTAATCCAATCGGGCTCGATCGATATTCTTGTCGTCGACTCGGTGGCGGCGCTGGTACCCAAGGCGGAACTTGACGGCGAAATGGGCGACACCTTTGTCGGCATCCAAGCCCGGCTGATGTCGCAAGCGATGCGCAAGCTGACCGGCATTTGTTCGAAGTCGAACACCTGCCTTGTGTTCATCAATCAGATCCGCGAGAAGATTGGCGTAATGTTCGGGAGCCCGGAGACGACGTCGGGCGGCCGCGCGCTGAAGTTTTACGCCAGTGTCCGGCTGGACATTCGCCGCATTAGCGCGATCAAGGACGGCGACGTGGTGGTGGGCAATCGCACCAAGGTGAAGGTTGTGAAGAACAAGGTGGCCCCGCCTTTCCGCGAGGCCGAATTCGACATCATGTACGGCCTGGGGATCAGCGTCGAGGGCGATTTAATCGACATCGGCGTGGCGCAGAACCTAGTGGAGAAATCTGGCAGTTGGTATAGCTACAAGGGCGAACGCATTGGCCAAGGCCGCGAGAACGCAAGGCAGTTTCTCAAGGACCACCCGGACGCGATGGCGTCGCTGGACGTCGAACTGCGCAAAGTTCTGAATCTGGCGGCCAAAACCGAAGCGCCCGAGGGATCGCCGGACATCCCGACAAAGGTCCCAAAACCGGCCAAAACATAAAGCAAGCTGTACGTTTGCAAGCAAAAATGGGCCTTCCGGGGCCCCCTGAACGAAAAAAGGCCCATTTTATGGGCCTTTTGCTTATCTTTTCTCTTTACTTCGTTGCAAAAAGTCCCGTATGATGAGGGTGCGCTTGAAGCTGAAACATTTCCAGAAGAAATGTTTCAGCGAGGCAAGTAGTATTAGTTGGATCGACAAGGAGCACGTTCAATGGCTGATCGCATGACGCAATCGCAGTTGATTAAGGAACTCGCGGAGAAGCTGGGGCTCTCCAACAAGGTAGCGAAGGAATTCATCGTTTCCTACGCCGAGATCGCAGTCCGCGAGACGAAGAAGATCGGTGAAGCCACGCTGCCGGGTATCGGCAAGCTGGTGCGCCAGGAGCGCAAGGCGCGTACGGGCCGCAACCCCGCCACCGGTGCCACGATCAAGATTCCGGCCAAGAAGGTCGTCAAGTTCCGGGTGGCCAAGGCCGTCAAGGACGCGATCGTTCCGCCGAAAAAGGTTAAGGAAAAGGCTTAAGTTAGTCTCTCCCATTTCTCCCCTCCGGTAGAAACCCCCTGTTCGCACCGCGCCAAGCGCGCGGGTTCGGACAGGGGAATTTTTATTTAGGGCGCATGGCGTTCTGGAGCGCGGCGGCCAGCGTGAGGCCGAGAGCGGCGAGCGCGAACCACTCGCGTTGGGGCGCGAAGTTGCCAGTGATCAAATGGACGGCGACGCTCATGATTGGGCCCAGTAAGGCCATCCGGTCGGCGAGTTCTCCGGCGCGCGCGTTGGCCGAGACGATCTGCAGCGCGAAGGGCACAAAGCAGGCGATGCCCGCCCCGAGCACGGAGTAGCAGATCAACATCGAGACTGCATTGTCCGGTTGCAGCATCGCACCGATCACCGCAATTATGCAGAGCAGGTTGCCCAGCAGCACGACACGGGCCAGTTGCAATCCGCTGTAGCAGCCGGCTGTAAAGCGCACGGCACCAACCACCAGCCAGAAGACGCCCGACAGCATGCCCGCCGCCGGCAGTGGCGCGATGCGCACGCTGCCCAGTTGCATCGACGTCGCCAGCACGCTGGCCCAGGCCGTTGCCTGGGTGATCGTGAAGACCTCTGCGCAGTATGCGGTGAAGGCGAGGGCCAGCGGTGCGCGGACGGTTGTTGCCGTTGCCGTGGGCTTGATGCCGGTGGCGACCCAGGCCGGCAATCTGCCTCGCAGCCATAAGCCGGTTGGGACGCCCAAGACGAGGGCGAGCGTTGCCGCCCAGAGGGCCTGGCCTGTCGACTCGGTCAGTAGTGCATTGACCAAGAATGACTCGCCAAGACCGAAGCCTGCGCAGGATTCGAGGATCAAGGTTGGGTTGAGAGGCAAGCCCATCGGCTCGCTGTCGCGCTGCAATGCGGCGATGGCCCGGTAGAGACCCGCCAATGCGATGCGCGACGCCGCGCCTTGCAACGAATATGCAATCAACAGTGGCACCAGGCCTTGCGCGAGAACGGGTAGCCAAACGGCCATTGCAAGCAAAAGCAGGCCCAGACCGCCAGAGAGGCGTGTCCCGCTGCGGCGCAAGTAGAGATTGACGGCCAGCGCCGCCACCGCGCCCGTCGCCAGC
>JANXUM010000043.1 GCA_025356215.1 Bryobacter sp.
TGAGGGGCTGGCTGCGGCCGTCGACGTAACCGAAGTGCTCGATACCGTCGTTGACTTCATTGAACATTTGCTTACCGGCCTGTTCGACGAGGATCGTGGCACCCGCTTTGGTGAGAAGCGTCGCGACGGCGTCGCGTTTGCGGCGCATTTCTGTGATTTCGTCGGTGGCGATGAGGATCATGCCGTCGATCTCTTGTTGGAATGGGGGCTCCCAGGCGGCAACAGCGGGGTCGGCAAGGCTGAGCGCGGCGGCCTTCGCACCGGCTTTGAAGCTGGGATCGGCGGGGGTTTGGGCGTTAGAGATGCCGAGGGCGGCGTAACCTTTGGCCGAGAGAAAAATGGACAGGAATGGGTCCGCGGACTTTCCGGTCGCTTTGAAGGATTCGGTATCGAGGAGTTGCTTGTAGGCGCTGGTGGCGAAATAGTTAGCGAGCTCGCGAAGGGCCGCGCGCATGTCGTGTTTTTTGAGAGGATCGATTTTGAAGAAGATGTTGAGGGTGGCGGCGCGGCCGTGGCCCTTGAGGATGTTTCCCTGGAGGGCTCTGAGCATGCGCTGTTGGTCGTTGTCCGCGGCGGTCCAGGCGAGGGGTTTTGTCAGGTCAATCGGCATTGTGTAAGTCCTTCTATCAACTGAGGCGCGAGATGGCGGCGGATCGGGACAAAGAAGGCCTGCCTCTCGCGCAGTTAGGGTGAGTATGAAGGAATGGGATGAGGATCGCCAGTAAGGTTGCAGCTTAGTTATGGAACTACTATTACTTAACGGAGTTACCAAACGGTGCGCGGATAGTGAGCACGGATCTTTTCGACCGACGTGATGAGGATCGATTTGGGCTAGATGACGGATTGGGCGACGATGATTCGATCGAAGGGATCTTTTGTCCAGCCGATGTCAATGGCGGCGGCTGCGACGGCTGCAAAGGGATGGGTGCAGATTTCGATGCAGAATGAAGACGTGAGGTCGGATAAGACCTTGTAAGCAAGGGCCAAGCAGCGACCGGAGGCGAACATCAGGTCGAACGCTAGATAGACCATGGGAGAAATCAATAGCGGATACTCTTCCATCGCGGATTTGGCCGCCCTTGTGAGTTTGCTGACGCGCCCCGCGTGCAGCCAGATGGCGAGGTGAGTATCGAGGTAGGCGACGCTCAACGGTACTTTTCAGCCTCGGCTGCCCATTTGGATTCCAACTCGGCGAGCAGCTCTTCGTCGGAACCGATGAGGTCGTCAGGATCACCGACAATCGTGTCTCGCCAGACAGCTCTGGAGAGCTTGGTTGTTCCGTTGACCGATTGGAGTCGCAGTTTGACGCGCTTGTACTCGATCGTGAGCGGCTCGCCTTTGGCCACCTGATCGAGATTCTGGTAGAGGTTTTTGCGGAATTCGGTGGCTAACACGATTGCAGCGTACGCTTTGCGGCGTACGCTGTCAATCGGGCTCGGTACGTCGGGTTCGGTACGGTTTTAGTGGACCATGATCGCGACAGTGGCGATCGTCTTTTCCCACTCCAACTGAAGCTTGCCGGACTTAGCGCTGCCGGAGAGAGTCATTTTGTAGGACTCGATCGGGGCGGGGGCGGAGGAGAGCGTCATCTTGGCGCGGCCGAGGTCCTGGGCTTGCGAATACTCGGTGCCCCATTGACCGGTCTGCTTGTTGATCGCCAGCATCCAGGAATCCTTGGTGGGCAGAACATAGAGCGTGTAGTCGCCCTTGGGGACCATGACGTCGCCGATCATGATGTCGCCATCGGTGTGGAAGGCGGTGGCGGAGTTTGCACCGGCGCGCCAGATCTGGCCGAAGGGGACGAGATCGCCGAAAATCTTGCGGCCGCGCATGGAGGGCGAGGCGTACTTGATGGTGAGGGCTTTGCCGCCGAGGGTGACGGAGGTCTCCGCGTTGGGGCTGGCCGGGGTCTTCTTGGGGGCTTGCGCGGAGGCCATACCGAGAGTGGCCAGGAGCAACGCGGTGGTAAATAGAATTGACTTCATATTCCGATGGTAATCGATTGGGATAAGATGGCGGCCAGGAGACAAGCCCATGAGACGTAGAGACATGTTGGCGGCCGGCGGATTGACAATTTTGAAGGGCGGAACGCTGCGGGGCCAAGGCGCACCCAGCAATCGTTTGAATGTCGCGCTTGTGGGCGTTTGGGGGCGCGGCACGGCGCACTACAACGTTTTGCGCGGGGAGAATGTCGTCGCGTTGTGCGATGTAAACGACTTGCGGCTTGAGGAGGCGCAGCCGCTGTTTCCAAAGGCGAAGACTTACTTTGACTGGCGCAGGATGCTGGATCAGAAAGACATCGAAGCCGTGGTGATCTGTACCGCAGATCACCACCACGCATTCATCGCCAATTGGGCGTTGAACCGGGGCATGCATGTGTATTGCGAGAAGCCACTGGGGATCAGCGTGGAAGAAGCGCGCACGGTGCGGGCGAACTATCTGAAGAATAGGGTGAAGCTGGCGACTCAGCATGGCACGCAGCGCCATGCGTACCCGAATTTTGAGCGGGTGCGGGAGTTGGTGCTGGATGGGGCGATCGGGGAGTTGAAGCGTGTGCATGCCTGGGATGCGCGGGAGTTGCCTCGTCCGGGATACCCGGCGGGCCAGGGCGTGGCGCCTCCGGCTTTGCACTATGAACAGTGGATTGGGCCGTCGCCGTATCATCCCTACAGCCCTCAGTATTTTGGCGGGTCGAACGGATTGAACTGCCTCTTCTGGAATATGTATCGCGACTTTGGCGTGGGGCAAATGGGCGACATGGGTGCGCACACGATGGACCTGGTTTGGAACGCGATCGACGCGGGCGCGCCGAGCACGATCGAGGTGGACACGGACTTGAGCGACAAATACAACCCGGAGATTTGCCCGGTTAAGTTGAAGGTCACTTTTACGCATCCGGCGAACGCGTGGCGGGGGCCGATGGAGTTGGTTTGGTATCAGGGGGGCTTGAAGCCGAGCGCGCCAAAGGGTTACCTGGATGTGGCCAAGGTGCCGAACGGGGCGATCTTTGAAGGCACGCGCGGTACGATTTTGGCCGACTTTACGTCGCGGGTGATTATCCCAAATAACGACGATGGGGATTTGAGTTACTACAAGCGGCGCGGGGCGGGGGAGATGTTGCCGCTGGTGAGCGGGACGGGGCAGCCGACGCAGACCGCTGCTGTTAGCGGTGCGGCACGGCGGCCGGGTGGGCCAGCCGTTTTGCCGAAGGGATTTACGGCACAGCCGAGCGCCGCGCCGGGGGCGAGCGGGTTTGCCGATATTCAGTTTCTAGAGAATGGTTTGCCGGCGGCCTTGGGGTTGCCCAATCCAATGGTGGCGGCGATGGTGGAGGCCGAGAAACAGGGGAGGCCGGTGGGCAGCAGCGACCCGTTTCAGCGGGAGTGGCTTGACGCATGCAAGGGGAAGAACGCGAAGGCGGTGAACGGGACGAGCACGAAGACGCATTGCGACTTTGATTACTCGGGAACGATGATCGAGCAGATGTTACTTGGCTTGGTGGCGCACCAGGCGGGTAAGAAGCTGGAGTATGACGCGGCGACCGGGCGAGTTACAAACGATCGCGCCGCAAATGACTATTTGCGGCGCGAGTATCGTCCGAATTGGAAGCTGAACGGTTAGAACAAGAACTTCAGCGTTAGCTGTAGACGGCGGGGGTAATTCGCCTGATTGGAGGCGGTGACTTGTCCGAAGTTGCCCGCTGTCGCGGTGGTGACCGGCACCGGGAAGTACGGATGATTGTACATGTTCAAGGCTTCGGCACGGAACTGGAGCGTCTTGGACTCCCAGAGGCGGGTGTTCTTGACCAAGGCCGCGTCGATGTTGTTGATCTTGTCGGCGCGCAGGAAGCCGAAGCGCAACGGGAAGCTTCGGAGTTGGCGGGCGGTGTCGAGCTGTTGCGCGGTGGCGGTGACGAAACCCGCGCCCGTGTTGAACCACTTGTTGAGCGACTTGGCGTCGTCGGTGAGCCGGATGTCGTTGATGTTGCCGACAAAGAGCGGCGAACCGGACCAACTGAGAGGCGCGCCGCTCTGGAATGTGTAGATGCCGGAGAGCTGCCAACCGCCTACGAATCCGTCCACCCACTTATTGGCGTTGCCGAAAATGGCGCGGCCGCGGCCGAAGGGGAGTTCGCCGACGCCGCTCACCGAAAGGCGGTGGGGATAATCTTGATCGGAGATCATGCGGGTAGGAGAAACATCGGAGGGATTGAGTAACTCGGTGGCTTGCATGAACTTTGAGTAAGTGTAATTGCCCAGAATGGTATAGCCCTTGGAGAAGCGGCGCTCCAGATGAACTTGCAAACCGTGATACCAGGAGTAACCGTCGTAAGTGGTGCTGTTGACGGTGTCGAATTGGGGGAAGGGGCGCAGGAGGCGCTCGGCGGCGATGGTGGTGCTGGTGAAGGCGGAGATGGCGCCGGCCGGGAGGAGTCCGACGAAGGGATTTGGGACGTTGGCTGAGAGGCGGTTGATGGCGTCCTGGTCTCGCGTGAGGCTTGTGCCGAGATACTGGCGGGGGGTGGTGTTGAGATTACGAGCAATTTCGACGCGGGTGCTCTTGTTGCCGGTGTAGGAGGCCTCAAAAACCAAGCCGCCCTTGAGCTCGCGTTGGATGCTCAGCGACCAGCGCTGAACGCGCGAGGGGAGGGGGTTTTGGTTCAAGAAGGTGATGGCTTGACCGGCGAAGGTGTTGGAGCCCGCGGCGGTGCCGACAGGCTCGAGGATGCCGTTTGGGAAGGGGTTCGACAGCGTGCTGGTGAAGTTGACGTTGTCGGTTGTCGGAATGAAGGGCGTTTGACGGCTGAAGCCGCTTTGAATTACGTCGCCGCGGCGCTGACCGAGGAAGCCCAGGAACATGCCGTAGCCGCCACGGAGTACGGTTGATTTATCGAGCTGATAGGCGAGGCCGAAACGGGGCAGAAGGTTGTTCTTGGGCGCGTTGTAGAGACCGCGATCATTGCCGTTGATGCCGGCGAAGGTGAGGCCACCGGCGACCTTAAGGGGAAGCACGGCGGCGGCGTAATTGGGGACGAAGCCATAGTCGAAGCCCTTGACGCTGCGGTTATAGCGCTCTGTGAGCGGGGTTTCAAATTCCCAACGCAGGCCAAGGTTGAGGGTGAGCTTGCGTGTGATCTTCCAATCGTCCTGGAAGAAAAGGCCATAGTTGGTAGACTGCTCGGCGTAGTCGGCGTTGCGAGCGACATAGCTGTTGGAACTGCCGGGGACTCCGAGAAGAAGGGAGGCGACGGACTGGCCGAGGCTGCCGGGGGCGGCGGTGGAATTGTCGAGAGGACCCTTGGTGAAGCTGCCGTCGAAGTTGAGGCGAAGGGTTTGGTCGTTGCCGAAGAGGAAGCTGTATTCGCGGTAGGAGCGCCATTCGACGCCGAACTTGAGCGCGTGGGCGCCGGCGATTTTATTGACGGTGGCGTTGATCGAGTGGGTGTCGATGGGACGCTTTTCGCCGCCGACGGCGGTGCCCTGGTAGCCGGTGATGTCGATGCGTGGAAACTGGCGGACGTCGGATGGGATCGCGTTGTTGAGCGAGGCGGGGAGGCCGAGCGACGTGAGGTCGAAGCCAGCGGCGAGGGGGTTGCCGGCAGTGTTGCGGATGAAGCGGTTATAGCCGTAGCGCAGGTCGAGGACAGTGGTGGGGTTGAGGGTGATGGTGTCATCAATGACTCCGCTGCGGGACTTGAATTGAAATACGGTACCGGTGGCGAGGTTGTTGAAGTAATTGTCGTATGTGCTGTCGCGATCGTAGTAACTGCCGCGGACATAGAGGCGCTGGCGGTCGCTGATGACGTGGTCAACACGGGCGGTGTGGGTGAAGTAATCGGTGGCTTCTGTAATGTAGGGCTGTTGGAAGTTGCTGGAGCCGTCGGGGTTGCCGGCGGAGGTGGGGCCAGGGAAGAACTTGAGGATGTTGCGGGCGATGGGGCTGATGAGGCTACTGGGGACGACGTTGCCTGGGAAGGGATCGGACTGGATGCGGCCGCCGGCGATGGCGCGGCGGGTAAAGGGGTTGTAAATCTGGTAGCTGGCGTTGAGCTTGAGGAGTGAGGAGAAATCGCCGTTCTTCATGTCGGGGGTGGGGATGGTTGGAGTG
>JANXUM010000058.1 GCA_025356215.1 Bryobacter sp.
CAACCGATCTGCTGGAGAAGTTCGTCAAGGCCGGTCCCAAAGGCCGCGTGCTGGCCGTGGCTCAGCCCCAGGACCTAGCCAAAGCCGTCCGAGAAATCCGCGACAAGCGAAGTGTGATCCAATGATGAGCTTGGTATGAACACTACTTGGGCTCAAAGCTACGAAATGTTTGGATTGGGTTTGTGGGGCAGCGCGTTCGTCGCGGCCATCCCCATATTCGTGCTGTTAATCATGCTCGGCGTGCTGCGCAAACCAGCATGGATGGCCGCCCTCAGCGGCCTCGCCTCCGCCTTGCTCGTGGCGCTCTTTGGCTACGGCATGCCCCCCTCCATGGCCATCGCCAGCGTCGGCTACGGCGCGGCCTTCGCCCTCTTCCCCATCTCTTGGATCATCGTCTGGGCCATCGTGCTCTATCGGCTGACGCTCGTCACCGGCAAGTTTGAAACGATCAAAAACTCAATCGCCTCGCTCACCGGCGAGCGTCCGCTGCAAGCGCTTCTGATTGCCTTCGCCTTCGGCGCGTTCATCGAGGGCGCCGCCGGCTTCGGCACACCGGTTGCGGTCGCCGCCGCCATGCTCGTCGGCGTCGGCTTCGGCGCATTCGAAGCTTCCGCCATCTGCTTGCTTGCCAACACCGCGCCCGTGGCTTTCGGCTCCATCGGCATCCCCGTTGTCACGCTGGCCGGCATCACCGGCCTGCCCCTTGCTGAGCTCAGCGGCCAAGTCGGGCGCATCTGCGCGCCGGTCTCATTCATCATCCCCGCCTATCTGATCGCCGCCACAGAGGGCATCCCCACCATGCGCCGCGTCCTCTTCCCGGCCCTGCTCTGCGGCGGTGCATTCGCCAGCGTTCAGTTCGCCGTCTCCAACTACCTCGGCGCGCAACTGGTCGACATTCTCAGCTCACTCAGCGCCATCTTCGCGCTGCTCATTTACTTGGTTGTAAAGAAAGACAGCGAGATGAGTCTCGTCTGGACCGAAGTCCTCCACGCCTGGAGCCCCTACCTCTTGCTGGTGGCCTGCGTGCTTCTCTGGGGCTACGAGCCGATCGCCAAGTCGCTCTTATCCACCGCGACCAAAATCGAATGGCCCGGTCTGCACAATCTCGCCCTTCGTATGCCGCCCGTGATGACCAAACCCAGCCCCTACGCCGCCGTCTTCAACTTCAATTTTCTCGCCGCCTCGGGCACCTCCTGCATGGTCGCAACCATCTTGAGCGCCTTCGTGTTGGGCGTCAAACCGATGCAGTTCCTGCAGGTGATCAAAGAAAGCCTCCTGCAACTGCGCATCCCCACCCTCACCGTTTGTAGCGTGCTCGGCATGGCCTTCTTGATGAATTACTCCGGCTCCACAGGCACGCTTGGCTTAGCCTTCGCTGCCACTGGCGTGTTCTTCCCTTTCTTCAGTGCGCTGCTCGGTTGGCTGGGCGTATTCCTAACCGGAAGCGACACCAGCGCCAACGCGCTCTTCGGCAACCTGCAAGTGGTAACGGCGGGCAAGTTGGGCCTCGACCCGGTCTTGATGGCCGCCTCAAATTCGTCTGGCGGCGTCATGGGCAAGATGATCTCCCTGCAAACCATCGCCGTCGCTGCCGCCGCAACCAAGATGTCCACCGCCGATCAAGCCAAGCTCTTCCGCTTTACCTTCAAGCACAGCGTGCTGCTGGCCAGCGTCATCGGCGCGATCACCTTCCTCTACTCGCGCCTCTAAGGCCGCAGCTCAAAGTCGATCGACTTCACCGCAAACTGCTGCTTCTTCGGCGCGTCGATATCGTGTACCGCCACCTGCAGCACATACTCGCCGGTCGCGCTCTTGGTGCCCAGTTGCATACTCCCTTCGACGGAGTAACGTGCGCCCTCCGATCCGCCCTTTGGGTTAAACGGCGTCTTCTTCCCGCGATACACAACCTTGCCGTCGTGATACATCACCACTTGCGTCTCCAGGTTGGGGCCATCCTTCTCCTTGTTGAAACGGGCGTTGTAGATGTACGCGGCGTAGGCAAGCTTGTCCCCTGGCTTCAGGATGCGCTGGGCGGGCCCACCGGCAACGTCCGCCCGCTCCACCCAGCCCAGGCTTGACAGCGCAACGTCAGACATTGCCAGGCGCTTGGTCTTCAGATCGGGGATGTCGACAAACTGTGCCGACGATCCCGTCTTCTTGGAACTCTGATCCATGATCGCCGCGCGCAGTTGATACGGCCCCGGGCGCTTGATCGGCACATCCAATTCCTGCAACAAGCCGTCATGCATCACCTTCTTCATCGCCTCGCCGCGCATCTTGATCGTGTGCGTTTTCGAGACCGTCTCCACCTGCTGGCCCGACTCGTTGATCAGCATCACCAACTCATCGATCACCGTCTGTTTCCAAGGCCGCTGGTCTTTATCTTCTTTCTCGGCCGCAATGTCCGTGTAAGTAAATTCAGAAGTGTCGATGTGCAAAAGCGCCTTCACAAACGAACCCCTTTTCTCATCGTCGACAAAGAGCTGAGTCAGCTTGATCGGCACCTCGACGGATCGGAACGGCGACACCATCGCGCTCACCATCGGGTTGGCGGGCTTGGGCAAACGCTGCTCGTCGGTGGCACCGTAGAGCCCGCGCCGGTAGCGTACCTTAAGCCCGGCCCGCTTCACTTTCACATGCAGGTTGTGATACACGGCGCCTCCCGCCTTGGCCTTCTCAAAGGTCGCGTCGTCCGGTTGGAAGGCAACCAGATAGTAACCTTCCTGATCTTCGAGCGCAGCCTTCAACGCCCCTCCCAGATCGTTTGTATTCCGATAGAAAACACCGCCGGTCTCCTCGGCCAGCATCGCCATGCCGTCTTGCGAAAGATTGAAGTCCATCTGGCGTTGCTGCATCTGTCCCTGCGCCTTGCGCGGGTCGCCCATCGGCCTGTCCGCCGCCGTCATCCCGGTGTAGACCAACCCGCGCGGGTCGATCGTGTACAAAACCACTCCCGATCGATTGGAGACATCGACAAGATTTCGGATCGCCGTCAGCGTCCGGTCACGCGAGCCGCCCATCGCTCCCGGCATCTGCTGCATGTTGGCGGACATGCCAGGGTTGGTCATCGAGCGGGGAGTATCCACCACTTGCACGCTCTCTGAGAACAACACCAGCGACTTACGTCCGGGCAATTCCCTCAGCCCCTGTACGACAAAATTCGCCGACGCCAGCATCCCCGCCGTAATCATGTCCTGGCGCTCACGATTGTTAATGTCGTCGCGAATCCGCTGCTCCATCGCCTGTTCGGCCAATGTCGGATCGCTCTCGTTCGGGTTGTCGGTCATCGGCGCCAGCGAGTCCACCGAATTCATCCCACGAAACTTCGTCCGGTCGATCGCCGCCAGGATCTGCCGCTTGTCCGATGTGAACTGCTGCAACACTCCAAGCCCCGATGACGATCGGAACAGAGCCACCAGATCGCCCGGCTGAATACTCTCCTCGACAAACTTGCGCAGCGCCGTGCGGGCGTAAAAGCTGCTCTCAAAGGACATGCTCAAGTCGTCGATCAACAACGCCACCGTCCGCCGCACGTCTTGAGCGCGCAGTTGCTTGCTGGGCAGCGGAGCCACGGGCATCTCGCCCGGCGCGGGCTTCTCCAGCTTCTCCACCGGCTCAACTCCAACCCGCTGCCCCGGCACAAACAGAACGCTCTTGATCGTCTGCTTCTTGCCGTCGCGGGTGACCTCAAAATCGGCGGCCGTCAGATCGGGCACATGCTTGCCGGCCTTGTCCACCACCGTAACGTCCAACTGCACCAGATTGACGTTGACGCGGATCGTATCGTCGCCGCTTTGGCCCAGTGCCAGCAGCATCATCAAGCCCGCAATTTTCATACCTGAATTGTACGCGTCGGCTATTGACGAAGACTAATGGATGGCGGCGTCAGCGCCGCCCGGCGCGCTGGCAACCAACAGGCCACAAAGGCGACCGTCAACATCAGCCCAATCACCGAGCCCAGCGTTAAAGGGTCGAATGCCTTGACGCCAAACAAAGATGACTCAATCCAGCGGCCGCCAGCCAGCGCAAACAGCAAGCCGAGGATCGCGCCCAGACCGGCCATGCGCAAACCCTCGCCCAAAATCAAGCTCATCACGTCGCCCGGCGTCGCGCCAAGCGCCATGCGGACGCCGATTTCCTGCCGGCGCAACTCAACCGTATAGGCGAGGATCGCGTAAAGCCCGAGACACGCCATCGCCAATGACAATCCCGCAAACGCCGCCAACAGAAACATCTGTTGACGCCGGCTGGCTTGGTCAAGATTCAAGATGTCGTCAAAGCGGCGCGGCCGCGAAATCGGTTGGTTCGGGTCAACGGCCTGCACCGTGCTTTGAATCATCCCCACCAACTGCATTGGATCGCCCGATTGCGCTCGCACGATCAGGAAGCTGGCAAAGCCGCCCGGGTCTTGCGATAACGGCAGATAAGTTACCGGCTTGGCAAAGTGATCGAAGCCGCGCTCATTGATGTTACGAACCACCCCGACGATTGTCCGCCAGCGGCGGGTAGGCTCTTGAGTCTCAAATGCCATCCGCTTGCCGATGGCGCTGGAGTTGGCAAAGTAAGTCTTCTCAAAGCTCTCGTTGACGACAACGACGTCGGGAGCGCCCGCTCGATCAGCCTCGGTAAACGCGCGGCCCGATTGGATGCGCGCTCCCAGAGTCTCGAAATAGCCGCTGGTGGCCTCGCGCGTCAACATATCCGCAGGTTCGCCTTGCCCGGACGGTGTGCGGCCCTCAATGGAAAAGCCATTGCTGTTGCCGATCGAGAAGAAGGGTGGGGTCGCGGCAAAGTCCGCCGCCGCCACCCATGGCTGGGCCCGCAACTTGGTCAGCACCGCGCGATAGAACTGGCCGCGCACCGCGTCGTTCGCATACTTTTGCACAGGCAAGCTCACTCGGACCGCAAGCAAGCCCTCGGGACGAAAGCCAATCTCGGTGTTCCAGATCTCCACCAGGCTGCGCACCATCAAGCCCGCCCCCGCCAGTAAGCTAACCGTCAATGCCACCTCGGCCACGACTAAAGCACCACGCAGAGCCGCCGCCCCCCTTGCGCCGCCCGCCCGGCCATCCTGCCGCAATAGGTTGACCAGCGGGCGATTCAGCACATGCAAAAGCGGCGTCACCGCAGCCAACAACGCCGCGGCAAAACTCACTCCAGCCGCAAAGACCAAGACCCGCCAATCGATGTCGATGCTCACTCCGCCCTTCATCGCCTCGGGAACCAAAGATTCAAGCACTCCGCGACACGCCAACGCAAACAGCACGCCCAGGCCGCCACCCGCCCCCGTTAGACAAAGCGTCTCGGTAAACAACAACCGCAACAGGCTGAAGGCCGACGCCCCAAGCGCCGACCGCACGGCAAGCTCGCGCTGCCTGCCCGTGGCTCGCGTCAGCAACAAATTGGCAACGTTGGCACATGCGATCAAAAGCACCATCGCCGCAGCGCCCATCAACACCCACAGCGCCACCCGCGTCTTGCCCAGCAACGCGTCTCTGAGCGGCTCGGCAAGCGCTCCCATGCGCGGGTCCGTTTGATCGGGGAATTTCGCGTTGATGCGGCGCTGGATTGCGTCCAGCTCCCGCGACGCGTCTTCCACCGCTACGCCGGGCTTCAATCTGCCATAGGTGGTCAGCATATGCGATCCCCGGCGCGCCCACTCCGCCGGCGTCGCCCCCATCGGCATCCAAAGCTCAGACTCGGCTTGCGGAAACCGGAAGGCTTGCGGCATCACCCCGATGATCCGAACCGCCCGGCCACCGATCATGACCGCCTTGCCAACGGCGTTCGGGTCCTCGCCAAATCGGCGCCGCCAAAGCCCCTCGCCGATCAGTGCCACATCCGGTTGCGGATGTTCTTCTTCGGCTGTGAACCAACGGCCCAGCAAGGGCCGCACTCCCAGCATGGGCCAGATGGCGGCCTCCATCGAACGGCAAGTAACTTCCTCCGGCGCGCCGTCCCCAGTCAGCACCGCGCGGCATGAGATCGTCGCCGCCATCGCGTCAAATCGCGTTGCTTCCCGCCGCCAGTCGGCAAAATTCGCCGGTGCCGGCGTGTTCTTCGCGTATCCAAGCCAACCGGCATCTTCATAGATCGCCACCAGCCGGTCTGCGTTGGGGAACGGGAGCGGCTTCAGCACCAACGCTTCCAGCGCGCTGAAGATGGCAACGTTGACGCCAATGCCCAAAGCCAAGGTCAGAATGGCCAGCAGCGAGAATCCCGGCTGCTTGAACAGCCCTCGAAGCATCGGGACCAGTTGCGTCATACCGAATAGTACGCCCGCGGGGCGCCGCCGTTATCAATTGGCCGAAAAGATTGTGACCGGCGGGCGAGCGCTCATCGGGATCTCCCCGAACAAGCCGCGGATCAGCGCCGACTCACTCGTCACCACGGTCGAAAACGTCGCCACCGAGGCCGCCACCTGCGGAAAACGGCGCAACACATACGGGCTTCCCACCGCGCAAAGTACAACCGGGTTCGGCTTGGTCAGCAGAGAATCGACGAATGCCTGAAAGTTGCCCGGCAACGCGACATCGCCGCGAAACGAAGCCGACGTCACAAACGCTGCCACTACGATCAGCGAACACGGCTCCAGTTGCGCCGCCGATTCCGCCAGGTCCGCCACCGACATGGTCGGGTCCAGCCACATCGTCTTCATCTTGGGGGCACGCGCCAGGGCCTCCTCAATCATTCGCTTGCCCGAATTCGACTGGCGGCCCTCGGCAAGCGTTACCAGGCAAGCTGAGGCCGGTGTGCGCAGCGGCAAGATGCCGTTGTCGTTCTTCATCGTCGCCAAAGCCTTCTCCGAGACCGACTGTGCGAGTTCGGCAAACTCCGGCGAGTCCACCTGCTCGCTGATCTCCTCAAGGTTCACCAGGCGATTCTGTAACAGCCCCAGCCTCTGCTTCGCGCTTAGGACCTTGATCACGCTCTGGTGCACCCGATCGGCCGAGAGGCGGCCCGAGGCGAGCGCGTCCATGACCCCGCGGATGGCTGTGTCAGCATTGGCGGGTATCAACAGAACATCGACTCCGGCCTCGATTGCGCGCACAGCCGCCTCGCCGCCCGGGAATTGCTTCGTCAACCCTTGCATATCCATCGCGTCGGTGATGGCCAACCCTTCAAACCCCAGTTCTTTGCGCAGCAGCCCGGTCATCACCTTGGCCGAGACCGTTGCCGGCAAATCCTGATCCTCGATCGAGGGTACGGACAAATGGCCGGTCATGATGCCATCGACATGGGCGGCGATCGCGGCCTGGAATGGGATCAACTCCAAGCGCCCCAGGCGCTCGCGATCGCCAGTGATCCTGGCCATCCCGATGTGCGTATCCGTGGCCGTGTCCCCGTGCCCTGGGAAGTGCTTCACCGTTACGAGAATCCCCTCGCGCTTGGCCTCGTGCGCCCCCTCGATGAATGCCTTCACATGAGCCGCTACGCGCGCCGGGTCTTCGCCAAAGCTGCGTGTATTGATAATCGGGTTGTCCGGGTTGTTGTTGACATCCGCCACCGGCGCAAAGACCCAGTGAAAGCCCAATGCCCGCGCCTCTCGCGCCGTCGCCGCGCCTGTCTTGTGCGTCGCCTTCAAATCATTGGCCGCGCCATAGGCCATCGCGTGCGGGAACTTAGTGGTGTTGGAGACGCGCATCGAGGCGCCGCGCTCAAAGTCGCCGCCGACGATCAGTGGCAGCTTTGACTCCTTTTGCATCCGGTTCAGAAACGCGGCTACGGCAAACGGTTCGGCCGGCCGAACCTGGCCATTCTGCACGCGGTTGAGCAAGATCAATCCGCCAACTCCGGTTTGTTTTACGAGGCGAAGGAATTCCTGATACTCCCGCCGCTTCCGCGAGGGATTGTCGCCGTAGAACGGGATCATTACCATCTGCGCCACCATCTCGCGCATTGTGAGCTTACGCATCAGCAGCCGCACTTCGGGCGACGTGGCGCGAGGGAAGTGAATTGCGGTCGCCGGGGCGGCGGGCCGAGCCTTGGGTGCGGGGCCTTTCTTGGAGGGCGGCACCGGTTTGCGCTGGCTCAGCGCGGGAACGCAGAGAAGGCCAAGCAGGAAGGCGAGGAGAGAAAGATGGATCCGCTTCAAGATCTAAATATAGCGTTCGGCGGGCTTATGCGAGCTTGTGCTTGGAAGCGGCGGGCTTTGCCGTCTGCTTGGCTGGCAACTTGCGGGCGGGCTTGCGATTGAGCAGCCGTTTGACCGTGTTCAACATAACCTGCACTTCGTTACTGCTCTTTTGAACGATCGCATCGGCACCGGTCTTCTCTTCGCTCATTCCCGCGCTGTCCGCGAAACCAGACAGGAGAATGATTGGCGGCGCAAATCCAGCCTCGCGCAGACGGCGAATCAACTCAAGGCCATCCATCTTCGGCATCTTCCAATCGGTGATGACAAGATCGAAAACGTGAGCCTCAACGGAGGACAGCGCCTCAAGCCCGTTGGCGGCGGTGACAACCGTGTAACCGATCTCTTCAAGCACCGCGCGGCGGGCGGCTAAGCCCATCCTGTTGTCGTCTACGAGGAGGATGGTTGTCGGGCTGGTTACGGCTGCGGGCTTGGCGGTTCTCATGCGGACCATTGCAAGGTAGCAGACAATTTTTCAGCCCGTCAATTGAATTTCTATGCGGCTGATTCGGCACAGGTTTTACTTCTTGACATCCCGCCGTAACCTTTGGGAGAAAACTATTCGACTTCGCGAGGAGCCGTGTACCCGGCCTTGGCGACGATCTGATACTTGATCGGCTTGTTCTTCTCGTCAACGATCCGCAGCGGTTCGTTGGTCTGCGGATTGATCAGTTCGACCCGCAGTTTACGGAACTTGCCGTCCTTGGCTTGGTTGGTCGGTGCGAAAGTAAGCGAGTACTGATTGCGCATCGCCTGATGGATCGCGCCGTAGATTCCGGGGAATTCCCCGAAGAAGCGAGGGAAAAAGCTCATGCCGCCAGACTCTTTGGCGAAGGTGCGCATCTGGTTGTCGGCCTGCAAGAAATCCAACCTCTGGATTGCTCCCATGCCGCCGCGGGCATCCACCATCTCGCGCAGGGCCTGCATGATACCGACCGCGTACATAGGCACGCCGGCAGCCTGGATCTTCTTGCGCGCTTGATCGAAGGTTTGCTTCGAGAAGGTGTCGATACCTGAGGCGATCACGACCATTGCCTTGCGGCCCTCGATCTCGCTCATGCGTTCCGCGGTGTCGGTGATGGCGTCATAGAGATTCGATTCACTGAAGGCGGCAATGCGCAGACGCTGCATCGCTTCGTAGGCCTTGCGCTTGTCCGTGGAGAAGTCGCTGAGGATCTCAGGGCGCAAGTCGTAGGCAACGACGGCGACGTAGTCTTCGGGCTTCAGCGTCTCAAGAAAGCCATAGGAGGCTTGCAGGGTCTCGTACCAGCTACTGGTCCAATACTTCTGAAACAGGTTCGAGAATTCGATGACCATGCAGATCGTCATCGGGGCCTCGCCGATGGCAAAGTTGGAGATCTTCTGCGGCACGTTGTCTTCGAGCACGCGGAAGTTACCAGCGGGGATGTTCGGGATAAAGCGACCCTTGTTGTCCAGCACGGCCACGTCGACGTTCACGCTGGTCGAATCGGTGCGGAAGGTGGGCAGGCCTTCGGGCAGTTCGTTCTGGCCCTTCTTGTTGAGCTTGGACGGGATCTTGGGCAGTTCCGCAGCGGCCGGTGTCTCGGACTCGCCCGAGCCAGCCTTCTTACGAGGCTTGGCGACGGTCTCACCACTGTCTTTCTTGGGTCCACTCTGCGCTTGCACGGGGCTGATCCACGACAGGGCGCAAACGGACAGGATCGCGACGATCGCGATGGCACCAAACGGACTGGCCAGGAATCGGGAGACCGACAGGCTATTTTTTTCTTGAATCACTATGACCCTCACTCTATCGCAGACGCAACTTCTGCTTTAGTGGACGCGCGGATCGTCCTTGCGGTTTTGCCTAGACATATAAACCTGGAACTTTTTTCGCGCCCGGCGCAGCTTGTACTCGCGCCAAGCGTCGCCGGCGCGGGTTAGCAGCGACTCGCTGGAGGGGCGGCTGCGCGTCATCTGACGCTTGCCCAGTTGCGTTTTGATCAGCAGGTAGCCGAACAGCATGCCACCTAAGTGGGCAATGTGGCTGACGCCGCTGTTCACCTGTAGGGAACTCAGAAAGGTGATCGCGCCGACGATCATCACCATGTACTTGGCCTTGATCGGGAACAGGAAGCTCATCAGTACGGTCGTGTCCGGGAACAACATGCCGAAGGCGAGGAGCAGTCCGAAGATCGCGCCGCTGGCTCCGATGGTGGGGACAAACTGCGTATTGGTCAGGTAACCGGCTACGATTACGCAAAGTCCAGAGCCGATACCGCAAGCGAAGTAATAGCGTAGAAACCGCTCAGTGCCCCAGGTTTCTTCAAGTGTCTTGCCGAACATAAACAAGGCCAGCATGTTGAAGAGAATGTGCCCAAAGCCCGTCGGGTCGTGCAGAAAAAGATAGGTAAAGGGCTGCCAGATGTGAAGGCGTTGGACAACCTGCTCCGGGATCAATCGGAATGGCCCAAACAGGGCACTGAAGCCAAAGATCACCGAAAGGTAATAGGCAACAAAGATCGCGGTGTTGCTGATCAGTAGGAAGCGGACCCCGGGCGGGATGGCCATCATTGGCGACGACGTAAATGAGGAACCACCGGGATAACGCATGTCAGTTGGATGCCGCAAGCCTCGGCAACTACTTCAACAATATCAAAGGCGGCGGCTAGGCTTTGGCCGCATTCTTCTCGAGAGCTAGCATCGCCGCTCCGATCACGATCCAGAGCTGCCAGTGCGACGCCATGCCATCGGCAAACAGAAATTCCGAAGTCCAGCCCAGGTCGGAACCCAAGCGCCAGAAAGCAAGCACGAAGGCCGCCATCGAGGCCGGCTTCAGAAAGTAGACCAATAAATCCAGCGCCTGGCGGAACTGCTCGCTCAGGTGTATTTCCGGCATTGCCGGTATCGCAATCGACCTCACGTTTACTTTGACGTACATTTTTGAAAAACCCTTAGTTGCCTTCTTTGATGCAATCCGAGTGCCAAAAGAAGCGGCTAGCATTCCTTGATAGATAATGCGTAGAAACTACCCGAATCAGCTCATCGGAACGCAAAAACGCCGCTCCTAACGTAGGAGCGGCGTTCGCTTTTGGAAAAGGTCAAAGAGGGAGGCGGCGTTTACTTGCGGGGCTCCATCACCTTGGGTGTGGCGAGATAACCCACGATGACGTCCTTCTTGATCTGGTTGACTACAAGCTCGTAGGGCTGGCGGGCTTTGGAGGTGAGGAACTGCACCGGTTCGTTTACGGTCTTGTCCTTCTTCTCGACGTGCTGGTCATCCACGGTCACTTCGATCGTGTAGCGATTCTTCTTAGGGTCGGTGCGCTTGAGAAGCACCATGATGTCGCCGACGCGGGTGGCGGTCTTGGTCTTGCCGAGATTGAACTCGTAGTAGTTGCGCTCGCCAAGTTTGCGCAGGGCCGCGATCTCTGAGCCATTTGTGGCGATATAGCCACTTTGGACGCCCAGGTCGCCGGTGACCTTTGTCAGGTTGGCGATGGTCTTCTCGAGTTCGGACTTGGTGGCGGACACGTCGGTCTTTACGGCGGACACTTCGGTCTTCACTTCGTTGACCTTGCTCTCGGCCACAGCGGAAGCCTCACCCACCTTTTGGGTGATTTCGGTGGAGAGCTGCTCCTTGACCTTCTTCTGTTCTGCCTCAAGGCGCGCGGCCATTGCGGCGACCTTGGTGTCGGCTTCAACCTTGGCTTGGCCGACGGCCATGGCGGCCTGGCGGCGGGCGGTCTCGAGCTGCTCTTGCATCGCTTCGAGATTGCGCCGGCTGGTCTGGGTCGTGGCGGTGGCAGTTTGGCGCACGTCGCTCAGCTTCTCTTCGGTGGCCATGTTGACCTTGTCCATCTCACCGCGCAACTTGTCCAGTTGCAGGAACAACCAGACGTTGGAGGCCAGCAACGCGATGACCGCGCCGAACAAAATCGGGATCTTGATCCCGCCGCCCTCGTTGCCCGCAGACTGCGGTTGACCCATGTGCATATCCGACATACTCGAAATCTCCTCGTTGGCTCAATTTACCAGATTTAGGCCGCTGCCCCATTAGGGACGGTTAATGCTTGCTGGGGCAAAGGGCAACCAGTCCTGCTTCGGCGCCCCCGCCTCAAAACAAGCCCGGCACCGCGCCTCGTACAATCCAGCGGCTCCCACAACAATTAGATCCGCGCTGTCGAAAAGGCGTTGCGTTTGTTTTGCGGGATTACCACACCTCATGCAAATGGCCAGCGTCTTGGTGATGCTCTCGGCCATCGCCAGCAGATCGGGGATCGGGGGGAAGGGGCGGCCCATGTAATCGGTATCGAGGCCCGCAACGATGACGCGCTTGCCGGAATCAGCGAGTTGATTGCAGACTTCGACCAGGCCGGGGCCGATGAAGTTGGCTTCGTCCACGCCGATAACCTGGGTGCGCCAGTCGAGCTTCTTGAGGATCTCGTCGGCGCTGGTGACCGTGGTGGATCCGAGACGCTGGTCGCTGTGGCTGACGATTTCCTCTTTGGAATAGCGATCGTCCATTTCCGGTTTGAAGACCTGAACGCGCCGCCGGGCAATCATCGCCCGGCGCAAGCGCCGGATCAGTTCTTCGCTCTTGCCTGAGAACATTGGGCCACAAACGACCTCGATCCAGCCCATGTTACCCGCCAAAAAGTCCATACGGGATAGTGTTGCATGATGGACTGTGCGCCAACGAAGGATTGAGCCGGAAGAGTTAGATTCGCAAACGGACGAAGCGGCGGCGCGGAATCTGGCCGACATTGCCCGAATCAACCGTTACACGGGAGCGCGGCGACGGCTATTGGCTTTGCTTAGCGAGCGCTTTAGTTCACGAGATCGTTTTCGGGTACTCGACGTCGGCGCGGCTTCAGGCGACTTGGCGATCGCCATTCGCGGTGCGTTTCCCAACGCTGAAGTGGTGTGCCTGGACCTGATGTATCGCAACCTGCGAGGCGCTCCGAGACCGTGCGTTCAGGGCGATGCTTTCGCTCTGCCGTTCCCGAGCCGAAGCATTGATGTCGTACACGCCTCTCTGTTCTTGCACCACTTTGACGATGAGGCGGCGGGGCGGCTGATTCTGGAGATGTATCGGGTTGCCAGCGGCGCGGTGTTGATTCAGGACTTACATCGACATTGGTTGGCTTACTACTTTCTTCCACTCACAAAAGTGATCTTTGGCTGGCAACCACTGACCGTGGCCGACGGGATGAAGAGCGTGGCGGCGGGGTGGCGGCGAAACGATTTGAAACAACTCCTAGTTCGCCTGAATCTAATACAAATTGCCAAAATTGAGTGGCACTTCCCCTCTTTTCGCTATTTCATCGCCATTTCTGGTACTTCGTTTGATCCTTTTCATTGATGCGCGCGTTTTTTTTGTTGCACGCAAAATTGTCATCTGAGAGAATCAAGCGAAGTTTTTTTTAGTGGTCCTCACCTCCGGAGGGCTGCTCCAGTCAGGAGACAACAGTGGTGAAAGAAAAAGGTAAAGTGAAGTGGTTCAATAACGCGAAGGGCTTCGGCTTCATTCAGCGTTCCACAGGCGAGGATGTATTCGTGCACTTCTCGGCGATTGCCATGAACGGCTATCGGTCACTTGATGAAGGCGTAGACGTCGAGTTTGAAGTGAAGCAAGGTCCCAAGGGACTGATGGCGGAAAACGTCATGCGCGCCTAACGATACCTAAGCAAAAGATCAATACAGCAAAACGGCCTTCCTGCCCCGGAAGGCCGTTTCGCTTTTACGGAGCGATGCCGATCTGGGTGACAGCGATGCCGCTGGGGCGTTTGGCGTCGTGGAAGAGACGCTGTGTGGCTTTGACGAAGTCGCTGGCTTTGGCGGTGGGAACGTCGCCGAAGCGTTGCGGGTTGAGGTCGACCAGCGGGAACCAACTGCTTTGCACCTGGACCATCACGCGGTGGCCGCGGCGGAAGACGTGGCAGACGTCGGGCATCACGTAGTTGACCTCAAAGAGTTTGCCGGGCTCGATGGCTTTGGGCTTCTCGAAGCTCTCGCGGAATTTGGCGCGGAAGGGCTCGCCGCGCAGGAGTTGCTGGTAGCCGCCATGGTCGGGGTAGTCGTCGGGATAGACGTCGATCAGCTTGACGACGAAGTCGCCGTCGGTGGCGCTGGAAGTTAAGAAGAGCTGCGGCTTGAGTGGCCCGGCGACGATGAGATCTTCTTCGAGGACTTCGCTGGTGTAGGTGAGCACATCGGGCCTGGAGGTGGCGAAGCGCTGGTCGCCGACCATGTATTCTTGCGCCATATCGAGCGTGGTGTAGCCGACGAAGGGGACGGGCTTGGCGGGGTCGCTGACGTATTCGTCGGAGCTTTCGGCCTCGGTGGGAGCGCTGAAGCTGAGCTTGCCGCCGGGGTGGAAGTAGAGTTTTTTCGCTTCGCCCGTGGGGGGCCAAGCGTCGAAGTTGCGCCAGCGGTTGCTGCCGGTTTCAAACATGATGGCGCGGCTGAGCTTGGGGTCTTTGCCGTCCTTGAGGTGGAATTCGAAGAAGGGGAATTCGACGTTCTCCTGGAACCACGGCGAGTTCTTCTGGTTGAATTGGACGTCGCCCAGCTTTTCGCCACTGCCGCGGGCCCAGCCACCGTGGACCCAGGGGCCCATGACGAGGGTGTGCTGGGTTGCGGCGCTTTGCTTGTTGAGAGCCGCGTCCAGGCGCAGGGGGCCTTGGAGATCTTCTGCGTCAAACCAGCCGCCGACGGTGAGCACGGCGGGCGTCACGTTTTTGACATGTTGGGCGAGGTTGCGGGCCTTCCAAAAATCGTCATAGGAGGTGTGGTTGAGGAGGTCGGTCCAATAGGCGCTCTCCCGCTTGAGATACTTTTCGTCGGAGTTGGTGAGGGGGCCCATGCGCTTGTAGAAGTCGTAACCGTCGGGGGTGCCGAACTGGAAGCGGCGCGCGCCGGGATCGGGCAGTTCGGGTTCATTTTTCTTCTTGCCGAAGAAGGCGTAAAAGCCGAAGTTGGCGGCGAGGTAGAAGGCACCGTTGTGATAGGCGTCGTCGCCCATGAAGAGATCGACGATTGGGGCCTGGGGGCTGGCGGCCTTGAGGGCGGGGTGGGCTTCCAGCATACCGGCGGCGGCGTAGAAGCCCGGATAAGAGATGCCGACGACGCGGTTCTCGATGTCATAGGTAAGCGTCGTGACACTCGTGCCCAAAGTGACGGTCGTGCAGTTCCCATTGAGGTCATAGCCGTAGCTCTTGGAACCTGCGGATGTGAGTTTGTCATGATGATCATACGAATATGTGGTCGTCACGCCGCCCTGCACTTTGCTGGTGCGGTTAGCGTTATGATCGTAGGCAAGTGCTATCGAGTAGCCCGTGCTGTGGCTGTTGTCGCGCACTTCGC
>JANXUM010000068.1 GCA_025356215.1 Bryobacter sp.
CGGGAGTGCAAACAACAGAGCGGTCAGGAAGAGGTTTCGCATAAGGCTGCCTGTTCTCCTATACGGGCTGGCGGGCGGGATGATCCGCCCTGGCCGCGATGTTTGTGACCAGCGATACCGGCACTGGGCTTGCCCGGCTGGCATACCTTATTGGTATGAGCACTGCCGAACACAAAGACAAGGCGAGCCAGATGGGGCCGATTGGGGTCTGTCTGGTAACGGTGAGCGACACACGCACCGAGGAGACCGATTTAAACGGGCGTTACCTGCGGGCCGAGATCGAGTCTCAGGGGCATCGGGTGGACGGATACCGAATCATCAAAGACGAGCCGCAGCAGGTGGCTCAGGTGCTGGACGACTTTGCGCAGACCGACTGCCGATTGATCTTGTTCAACGGCGGCACGGGCATCTCGCCGCGCGACACGACCTACGATGTGTTGAGCCGCAAGCTGGAGAAGACGCTGCCGGGCTTCGGAGAATTGTTCCGGATGTTCAGCTATGACGAGGTGGGAGCGGCGGCGATGTTGTCGCGGGCGACCGCAGGCACCTATCGAGGCAAAGTCGTCTTTTCGACACCTGGATCGACGAACGCGGTGAAGGTGGCTTGGGAGAAGTTAATCTGCCCGGAATTGGAGCACCTTGCGTGGGAGGTCGGACGCAAGTAAGATATAGGGCATGACCAAACTGGGCAAAAAACTTTCCCTCGTCCTTGCAGGCATGTTGGTAATCGTTCCTGCGTTCTCACAAAGCGAAGAAGACCTTACAAAGTCGATGAAGATGGTCGGTAAGACCATGGGTGAACTTCGCAAAGCGAATGAAGCCAAGGACGAAGCCGCCCTCAAGGCTGGCGGCGCGACGCTCGTTGAGCAGTTCACGATTGCCGGCAAGTTCTTTGCCTCGCACAAGATGACGGACGCCGTCGAGATGAACAACAAGACGTTGGCGGCCGCCAAGGCTCTGGCCGATGGCAGCGGCACGATGATGGGCGTGGGTTCGACCTGCAAGGGTTGCCACGATGTCTATCGTGAGAAGACCGAGACCGGCTACAAGCTCAAGATGACTCACTAAAGCATCGTTCATCCATTAACGAATTGTTTGGGTATCGGCAGCGGGCTCGATGATTGCACTCATCGAGCCCTTTGAATTTTCCATGCGGTGATCGGGGCCGTAGGCGAGGATCTGGTCACGGGCAAATTCGGCCATGGGGAGCTCGACGGTCATAATTACGGTGCGGCCTTTTTCGTCGACTTCGGAGGCGTGATCCAACGCCTGTTGGAAGCTGAAGAAGAAGAGCTTCTGAAGCATCTCGATGACGTAATCGTAGGTATGGGCGTCGTCGTCGAGCAGGACCACGTGGTACAGCGGCTCGCGCGTTTCGATCGACTGCCGTTCTAGTTCTGGGGTGACAACCGCGCCGGACATGCAGGTATCAGAATCGCACGGATGGGCCGAGACTAGCGCAGGGTGCGCAGCTTTTCTTCGGGCAAGTGAGGGGTGTGATTGAACGCGGTGAGCGCGAGTCCGGAGGGGCGGCGGCGCAGGATCGTGAAGCTGGAGTTGTGCTGCGCGCCGGCCAGATCGAGGCATTTGCGCTCCGAGGCTCCGAACAGCGAGGCCGTGACGATGCCGATGGGCGTCGCCGAAGTGACGAGGGCGACACGGCGGACCGCTGGCTGGAGGTCGAGCGCGCGTGCGGCGTTGCGGATGCGCCCGAGGAATTGGGGCCAGGATTCGCAATCGGCCTCGAAACGGCCGGCGACCCAGGCTTCGATGAGTTTCGTGTCGCAGGGCTTCCATTCTCGATGGACCGGGTGGGCGGGGTCTTTGGACTCCTCAACGATGCCAGCGTGGGCAAGGCGGAACTCTTCGTCAACCGCGGCCAGTTGCGGGCCGACCGTGGCATAGACGGCGTCGAGGTCGAACTCATTCCAGGCCGGGTCGACAACCGGACTGCCGCCCAGGGCCGCAACGGTCTCTTGCTGGCGGCGGAGCGCGCCTGAGATCACGAGATTGAATTCGATGCCTTGGTTAGCGAACCAACCCGCAAGGAGGGCCGCCTGATGTTGACCCAGATCGGAGAGGCGGTCATAGTCGTCGCGAAGACCGGCCTGGCCGTGGCGGATGAGATAGATTTCCTGCAAGCCTTACTATCTAACACGATTGGCGAGGGCGGCGTTGGGCTTCAGCCAATTGTTTTCGCTGGTGTCGGTCAAGGTGGCTTCGTTTTTATAAAAGTCCGTGGCGGAGACGGGCAGTGCGCGGGTGTCGATGCGGGCGGGGTCAAGTGTTGGCGTTACGTAACGAGGGGCGCCGAGGATGTATCCGCACAGGAAGGCAACTGGCGCGAAGAAGCAAATGAGATAGAGAAAGCGCGTGATTTTCATGCGTCTAAGGAAAAGGTGCGCAGGGGCGGGGATTGTTCTCAAGGGAATTCGCGTCAGAATGAAAGTATGAGCTCCACGAATCGAGCTTTGGTGCCGCTGTCGATCGCAAACCTGCGACCGTACATCGCAGGCCGAAGCACTGAAGAAGTCGCCCGCACCTACCGGTTGCAGCGAGTCGTCAAATTAGCCTCGAACGAGAACCCGTTGGGGCCTTCGCCGCTGGCGGTGGCAAGGATGAGGGAGTCGCTCGACCACCTGCACCTGTATCCAACCGGACTGGACCTGCGCGAGGTGCTGGCGGCGAAGTTCGGGACCAAGGTCGAGAACACGATCACGGGGTCGGGCAGCGAAGGGATCATGGCGAACATCGTCCGCACCTTTCTTTGCGACGATGACGAGGTGTTGACCAGCGAGGGGACCTTCATCGGTTTTCAGGTGCTGGCCGAGGGGCGCGGAGTGCCGTTCCGCACGGTAGCGTTGCGTCCAGACTGGCATATCGATCTTGTCGCGATGGCGGAGGCGATCAACGAGCAGACGAAGATTATCTATCTGGCCAACCCGAACAATCCGACGGGAACGATGTTCTCAAAAAGCGAGTTCGATCAGTTTTACAAGCATGTGCCCGAGCGGGTTTTAATCATCCTGGACGAGGCTTATTTCGAGTACGCCAAGGACAATGCGCGCTATCCCGATTCGATGTTCTACCGCTATGACAACGTGATCACGTTGCGGACCTTCTCGAAGATTTATGGGCTCGCCGGGGTGAGGATCGGCTATGGGTTTGCGCACGAGAATCTGATTGCAAACCTGATGAAGGTGAAGCTGCCGTTTGAGCCGTCGAGCCTGGGGAACGCGGCGGGCATCGGGGCTTTGGAGGATCGCGAGTTTTTGCATCGGTCGCTCGAGATGAACGCCCGAGGGATGCGGCTGGTGCGCGAGGGGCTGAAGCAGATGGGCTATGAATCGATCGCGAGCGAAGCCAACTTTACGATGTTGCCGATGGAGAGCGAAGCCGCGGCGGATCAGTTTACGCAGGGGCTGGTGGAGCGTGGCGTGATCGTGCGGCCGCTAAGGAATTTCGGCATGCCAAAGTGCGTGCGAATTACGATCGGCACGGACGAGGAGAACGGGTTTCTGCTGGAGACGTTGAAGCAAGTGGGGGTGGCTGTATGAGCACCGATTTTCTGCCGCTGGAAGGCATCGACCATTTGGAGTTTTACGTCGGGAATGCAAAGCAGGCGGCGCACTTCTACCGAACGGCGTTTGGGTTTTCGCTGGTTGCGTACAAGGGGCCCGAGACGGGGTCGCGCGATCTGGTGAGCTATGTCCTGGAGCAGCGCAAGATCCGCTTTGTGTTGACGACGCCGCTGTTGTCGGGACACCCGGTGGCCGAGGAAATCCGTCGACATGGCGACGGGGTCAAGGCCATCGCGCTGACGGTGCCGGACGCGGCGGCGGCTCTGGCCGAGACTGTGAAGCGCGGCGGCACGGCGGTGGGCGAGTTGGAGATCCGTTCAGACGCCGACGGTGAAGTGGCGCTATCGGCGATCCAGTTGTACGGCGAGACGGTGCACGCCTTTGTCGAGCGAAAGAACTATAGGGGACGTTTTTTGCCCGGCTACGTATCGATGCCGGTGCCCGATCCGTTGGCGAGCCCAGTGGGGTTGGCCCATATCGATCACATTGTGGGGAATGTCGGCTGGAACCAGATGGACCACTGGGTGCGGTTCTATGAAGACGTGATGGGGTTTGCGCTTTATCAGCACTTTGACGACGCCGACATATCGACCGAGTATTCGGCGTTGATGTCGAAGGTGATGGCGGGAGGCGGAGGCCGGATCAAGTTTCCGATTAACGAGCCGGCCGAGGGGCGGCGCAAGTCGCAGATCGAGGAGTATCTTGATTCCTATGGCGGGCCGGGCGTGCAGCACATCGCGATGTCGACGCCGGACATTGTCGCAACGGTGCGGGCGATGAAGGCGCGGGGCGTGGATTTCTTGCGGGTGCCCACGTCTTACTACGACGAACTGCCAGCGCGGGTTGGGGCCATTGCCGAGCCTCTGGATCAATTGGCGGAGTTGGGGATACTGGTGGATCGCGACGAGGAGGGTTACATGTTGCAGATCTTCACGAAGCCTGTCGAGGACAGGCCGACTTTGTTCTACGAAGTGATCCAGCGGCATGGGAGCCGAAGCTTTGGGAAGGGTAACTTCAAGGCGCTGTTTGAAGCAATCGAGCGAGAGCAAGACCGGCGCGGGAATCTGTAGGGCGGTTGGTGATAGATTTCGAGGGAGGTGATTACCATGCCGACCCGTAGAAAAGTAATTACAGCCGCGGCCGCCCTTGCCGCAGGACAAGCGCAAGCGGCTGCTTCCACAAACATGAAGCTTGGAGCGTTTTCGGTCAGTTTGGCCGTCAAAGACATTCAAGCTTCCAAACAGTTCTATGAGACGTTGGGGTTCACGGCATTTATGGGGAGCGCCGCCCAAAAGTGGCTGATCCTGAGAAATGGCGACACCGTCATTGGGCTGTTTCAGGGGATGTTTGAGAAGAATATCATGACCTTCAACCCAGGCTGGGACGCAAACGCGAAGAAGCTCGGGGAGTTTACCGACGTGCGTGATTTGCAGCGGCGACTGAAGGCGCAAGGCGTGAAACTGGCGACCGAAGCGGACGAGAGCACCAAAGGTCCGGCCAGCTTTATGGCGGTTGACCCGGACGGGAATCAGATTCTTTTCGATCAGCATGTCTAAGGGCTCGAACTGACTGGATGCTTAGGCTCGCCGGCGTGAGTTTGGGTATGCGGCGAAGAGAAGCTGCGGATTCACATTACTTCTTCAGCAGCGCTGGCCAGTTGAGCACTACGTTGATGGGCAGCGTCGACTGGCGCACCTGCGGCACGCTTGAAAGGAAACGCCGGCCGTCGGTAGTAACGTCCCATGCGCCGAGATCGAGGGGCCCGGGGAACAAGCGATGGGGAACCCCTGTCTCAAAAACTCCGCGTTCAGCTTTGACATCGACGGCCATTTTTTCGGAGCTGGCCGGGAAATCGTCGTAGATGATCTCCTTGCCTGCAGTTCGCCACTTCGGATAGTTTCCGCCGCTTCTCGTCACTTGCCACTTGCCCTCGCCGAAAGCGGGCACGCCGGAGGGGCCCTTGGCGAGAAAGGGCCGAACAAAGATCTCCCGATCGCCGGTCTCGTTGGAGACATAAGCAATCCATTGCATGTCGGGCGAGAAGACCGCACCCCATTCATTGACGGGACTTGCCAGCAAGAGGACCGGTTTGCGCTCGCCCGAGCCGGTCTGAGTCACTGGCAAAACCCAAAGATCGTAGCCGGTCTTCGGGGAGTTCTGCGTG
>JANXUM010000092.1 GCA_025356215.1 Bryobacter sp.
CCCCAACACCCGGCAAGGCAAGTATTTCGGCTTCTACTTCGGATTTGGCGGTGCGGCTACGTTGACCGCTAGCCGCGTTGGGGGCCCCGTGACCCGAACCACCAGCACTAAATCAATTAAGGCGCAGCTCGCGGACGTGCCGGCGGCTACCTCGATTGTGGTCCGCTTCCAAGCTTCTGATGGCACTGAGACGGATTCGGTGCCGTGCACAACTGCAGCGTGTACATTTTCGGTCGACGATCGGCAAACGTACAACTACAAGGTTTTCTTCCAAAACGGCGGGATCACGCTCTCATCGTCGCCAGTGTGGCTGCCGGTTCGCTGAGCTTCGTATCGCTGGTGTATCTCGCACGTGCATTTCTTGCGATTGGTGCGCTTCGAGATGCGGTGCTTTGCGCCAACTTATTGAATCGATTGTAGTAGGACAGGTTCAAGTCCCTCTCTGGCCACCATCATTCTCCCCATTCAGTTCTGGATCTGACACAAGGCTGCGGGCCACCCGCAGCCTCACACAACAACGCAGGTCCTTTTAGACTTCCAGCTTCCAGGGTGCGCGATACTTCGCCTTCAGAAACGGCTTCACTTCGGCTTGCTTGACGGTCCAGTTCTTCTCGTCCCAGTCCAAACGCACTTTGTGGCGGAGGGAGAGGTTGGCGAGGATGCAGACCGTTGACGAGCGGACGCAGGTTTCGATTTCGCTTTGCGGCTTTGCACGGCTCTTGATGCAGGCTAGCCAATTCTCCCAATGCGGGACGTTCATCTTGGCCATCTCCGGGTCCTTCTCAAAGGTCTGTGCGGGGACGGCGGACTTGGCATTGGGGATCAGCCAGCAGCCGGAACGGTTCACAACGATCGTAGCTTCCGTACCGTGGATGGAGGTGGCGGCACCTTGACCGAACATCGGCATCGGATTGGCGGTGCGGCTCTCGTAGCTGGCAATGAACTTGGGGTACTCGAAGGTGGCCAGCAGGGTGTCCGGCGTCTCGACGTTGTCCTTGACGTAGAGCTTGCCGCCCATCGAGTTGATCGAGGTGGGCATCACTTCGTTGAAGCACTGGTGGAGAGGGTCGATAAGATGGACGCCCCAGTCGGTCATGGCACCGCCAGCGTAATCCCAGAAGTAGCGGAAGGTGGGGAAGCTGGCCGCCTTGACACCCCAGCGATTGGCATTGAATGGCACCTTGGGCGCGGGGCCCAGCCACATGTCCCAATTGAGGCCGGCTGGGATTTCGTCGCCGTCGGGGGGATTGCCGTAGCCTTTTTGCGAGACGGCGCCAGCTTGCCAGGTGTGGCAGAACGTGACGTCGCCGAGGATGCCGCTTTGGACGAGTTCGGCGGCCTTTTTGAAGTAAGCGCCAGAGCGCTGCATGGTGCCGGCCTGAACGATACGCTTGTACTTGCGCGCGGCTTCGACCATCTTCTGACCCTCGTCAACGTAAACGCCAGCGGGCTTCTCGACGTAGACGTCTTTGCCCGCCTTGCAAGCTTCGACCGTCATGTAGGGGTGCCAGTGGTCTGGGGTGGAGATGCAGACGGCGTCGATCGATTTGTCGTCGATGATCTTGCGGAAGTCGTCAGTGCCTTTGATCTCGAAGCCACCCTTGCGAGCGGCGGCTTCGGCGCGCTCAAGGTGGGGCTGGTAGACGTCGCAGAGGGCGGCGGGCTGGAGACCGGGGACGCTCATGGAATAGCGGAGGTTGCCCGAGCCCATCGCGCCCAAGCCGATGAAGCCAACGGCCACACGGTCGTTGGCTCCACGGACTTGGCCGGTGAAGATCGAAGTTGTAAACGCTGAGCCGATTGCGAGCGCGGCATTTCGGCGTGAGGGGTTTGTCTTAGAGGAATCCATTTCCTCTGCATTGTATGCCCGTTAGCGCCCGTTGACCACCAGGAGGTTGAAGGTTTCGGGGGTCTGCTTGCGAGTGCCCTTTTTGGAGGGGTCGGCGGGAGGCGTCGTTGTGAACTCGGCGGCGGGCAGGTAGATCATGCCCGTCTTCTTGTCCATGGCCAGGGTCTTGGCGCTTTGCTGAGTTTTAAAGGCGGCGACGACCTCGTAGGAATCGGCGGACTTCTGATGGAAAATGGCCAGTGTTCCTTCGCCATTCGACATGAAGACGTTTTTGGTTTTTGGGTCGAAGACGCCCCAGTCGACTCCGCCAGCGATAGGCATGTTGGTGATGACCTTGCCGGACTCGGCGTCCATCACGACCATGGTTTTGCTGCGGCAGCCGATGAAGAGGCGGTTGGTCTTGTCGTCAAAGGCGAGGCCGGTTGGTGTCTGG
>JANXUM010000243.1 GCA_025356215.1 Bryobacter sp.
TCTTCTTTTTGCGCAACAGCTATCAATCGGCCGCCAACGAGTTTCGCGAGGTGTTGAACGGTGATCTGGAGCCCAAATGGACCGAGGTGTGGACGCACATCAACCTGGGCAAGGTCTTCGACATCACCGGCCAGCGCGAGCGCGCGGTGAGCGAATACAACCAGGCGATCCGCACTAAGGACAACACGCAGGGCGCAATGGAAGAAGCCGCCAAGTACGTCAAAGAGCCGTATAAGCGACCGAATACGGACCGCTAGAGGTAAGCGTTCAGAGCAAAATTGCGTGGTCCTGCCCAATGAGAACGGATTTGTGTAAGGCAGTCAGGCGAGCGTCTTCGCGTTGTCGTCGACAGCGAACTCGGGAGACCGCACCGTCTTGGAAAAGACGCGCTTCATTTCGATTTTATGTAGACCGTGAGCATCGAGCCAAGGTTGTTCTTTGCTTGGCCAAAACTGACATCCCCAGGCCTTTTTTAGATATCCACCTGGGCGCTTCATCTTCCGGAAAATGCCGTTACCACGGTTCGATCCATCGGTGACGATAAGACCTCCTTCATCCGGAAAGTGCTGGAGAAAGCGTGGAAGCCATTCCTTTCCGAGAAGATAAAGCCCGCTACCCCCTTCACTGGGGGAGTCCCTTCGATAAAAAAGGACGTGAATGAGAGGCAACGAGTCCACATATTCATTCAAGTCTCTGCGCACGAAATTTACCGATGGAAGACCATCGACTGGTTCCGGTTGAAGAAATAGTCGATGTCGGTGTCTATCGCAGTAAATGATCTCGTCGACTAGCCCCGCCAGTAATCGGCGCGGCTCCTCTATGTCGTTTGCACAACATGGATAGAACGCTCTACGCAACGAGCCGTTCGATGGTGACTCCATCCCAATTCTCCCGGATTGCTTGTGCTAAGTAGTTGCTTAATTCGATTACTAGCGTATGGATCTCTTCGACTGTGAGCGTGATCTTGAATATTCGTGCAAAGGGCTTGCCATTTCGGCTGAAGCAGAATTTGCCATCTTCGTTCTTTATGATTCCCACATCTGTTGGCATGTCGCCATCGCACTCTGCCTTTTGGAGCCCCCGCTTAGCTAGTTCTTCCGTGTCAAAGCGCTTGAGGCGATTGTATTTTGTGTCTGGAGAATTCACGAAGCAATACTGACAAATCTTCTTGGATCCATTCGGGATGGTCGTGTACCCAGAAGAGGGGAATGGACTGCTAACGTCTAAATCAGTTGGATGGCTCACTGCGTTCCGCATCCGCTTAAGAACGATTTCGCCCGAAAGAGGTTCATCACGGAACGTACTCTCAATGATTTCTTGTCTAAGTCCCCATAAGGGTTTCTCACTGAGGTCGGCCGTAAGGTAATGTTTCTTTCCGTTCCTAATCATCCCCTTGAGGAGCTCCGAACATGTTGTCAGGAGGTTCTGGAGGATGCAGACGTCAAGCGTCACCGAAAACTTCTGTTCATAAGGCTCGGGGAAAGTCCGATACTGCGATGCTATCTTGCCCAACCTGTACGCGATGTCTGCCTGAATCCGATTTTTTGAATCCCGAAAGTATTCCATACTTACTCACTCACAATGCTACACCATCGTTAAGAGGCTAACCGGATGTCGAGTTGGCCCCGGAAAGATCGCTTCGTGTCTAGGAGTTGGGGCGGCAAATATGTTTGTAGTCTAGGGAAGTAACTCCAGCATCAGAGCCGTGGACCAAAATAAGACTGGCCCGATTCCCCCGACGCTAATCTGACGGGCACCGACTTCCTCCAAACAGCGTTCCTGCCTTCACAGATCGACCGGCTTGAGACCCGTCTCTTTCGCGATTTTCGCGAGTGCCGCCGGTCCCACTTCTTCACTGTCGTGAAAACAAAAAGTAAAATTCGGTGAGCCACTGCGTTGTAGCTTACGGTGAGATCCAACCTGTTTTTTAAGTGTCCATCCTGCGCGGAGCAGTGCCGCGTATACGCGCTTGGCCTTGGTCGCGCTCCACACGCTCATGCGGCGAAAAGGGCTTTGAGCGGCTCAGGGACCTCTTCGCCGCTCTCGATCATGTCCGCCAACACTTGAAGCGCGATGGTCTTCACCTTTCGTACCGCCTCGAGTTCCGTCGCGCCGTAGGCCATCACGCCCGGCAGGTCAGGGACCGAAGCCAAAATTCTGCCGTCTGTTTCGCGTTCCGTCTCCACACGAATGGGCTCGATTGTCACCATAGCAACTTCAGTCTACAGGACGGGGCCTTCAAAACGGCGCGTGGGCAATGCGCGAGTTGGGAGGCCGAACACTCTCACGCGACGCGAAGCTCGGCGGGTCCGAGCTTTCTTGGTTTCACGACAATTTCTACATTGTGCCCCAGCGCGACCAGGAATCGCATCAAGCGCTCGACGGAATAGCCACGGAACTGGCCAGCCAACATGGCGGACACTTTCGGCTGAGCAATACGCATGAGCTGAGCCACAGCGGCTTGGGTCAAATGTCCTTGCTGGATGATTCGATCGACCTTAACAACCAAGCCGGCCTCAATCAAATGTTCGCCCGCATCGGCGTGGCCGAGGCCCTCACTTCGCATGCCTCCGCCTAGTCCAACCGCTTCTTAAACCTTAAGGCGCTCAAGCCCAGGATGCTCGTCCCCAGCACCGCCAGCGCCAAAATCTGCGGCCATAAGATCTCCAGCCCCACGCCCTTCAAGAAGATCCCGCGCACCACCTCCATGAAGTAGCGCATCGGGTTAAAGTAGGTCACCCACTGCACCACCTGCGGCATGTTACGAATCGGGAAGCTGAACCCGCTCAGCATAAATGCGGGCTGGAACACAAACAGCGTCGTAATCATCGCCTGTTGCTGTGTCGCCGAGATGGTAGAAATAAACAAGCCCATCCCCAGCGTGCACTCAATAAAGAAGATGCTGGCGAACACAAGCAGAAACGGGCTGCCGTGCAGCGGCACATGAAACACCAGCAACGCCACAATCGTGATGAACAGCAATTGCGCCAGGCCGATGGCCGCAAAGGGCAGCGTCTTGCCGATGATCAGCTCGATCGGGCGGATGGGCGTCACCATCAATTGCTCCATTGTGCCGATCTCTTTTTCGCGCACCACCGCCATCGAGGTCAAAGTCAGCGTCACCAGCATAATGATGTTCACCAGCACGCCCGGCACAAAGTAATTGCGGCTGCGCAATTCGGGGTTAAACCAGACGCGCGGTTCCCCCACGATGCTGGGTAGCGGCGCGCGCAAAGGGCGATCCACGGCGCGGCCCACCAGCTTCTGCTTCTGCAGCTCTTCGAGCTTTCTGATCGAGAAACGCTGGATCACCTGCGTACATTGCGCGGCAACCAGGCTCGCGGTGTTCGAGTTCGATCCATCGACAAGCACCTGTACGGCGGCGGCCCGGCCACGCGCCAAGTCCGCGGCAAAGCCCGGCAGAATTCGCACGACGCTCTCCACCTCGCTCGAATCGAGGGTGCGTTGCGTGTCTTCCTCAGACTGAAGCTGACGCAAAATCGTGAAGCGCCCAGAGCCGGTGAATTCCTGCAACAACTCTCGCGATTCCACTGAATTGTCCTGGTCCATCCAGGCCAGCGTGGCGTGCTCCACGTCGAGATTCACGGCATAGCCAAACACAAGTAACTGCAACAGGGGCGGCACAATCAACGTAGCCCGCATCTTTGGCTCGCGCAGCGTCTGCTTGAGCTCTTTGATGATCATTTCGCGAATGCGTTCCCACATAACTTCTAAGCCACCTTGGCCCGCATCTTGCGGACAGCGAAGACAAACACCAACAGGCCATAGACAAAGAGCGACAAGATCTCGGTCCACAGAATCTGCACGCCGACGCCCTTCAGGAAGATGCCCTTCAGGATCGTTACGAAGTAGCGCGACGGAAAGGCGTAGGACACGATCTGAATCACGCGCGGCATGTTGTCTACCGAGTAAATGAAGCCGCTCAGCAAGAACGCCGGCAAGAAGCTCGTGATCATGCTCATTTGATAAGCGATCACCTGGTTGCGCGTGACTGTGGACAGCATGATGCCCCAACACAGCGCGCCAAAACAGAACAGGGCGGAGGTGCAGATCAGCAACACGGCGCTGCCGCGCAACGGGACATCGAACAGATAGACGCCGGTCAGGATGCAGATCACCATGTCCAACATTCCGATGGCAAAGTAAGCTGCCAGCTTGCCCAGCAGCAACTCCACCGGGCGCAAAGGCGTCGACAGTAATTGCTCCATCGTGCCGCTCTCCCATTCCCGCGCCACGCACAGGCTGGTGAGCACGGCGGCGATGATCATCAAGATCACCGCGATCAACCCCGGCACGATGTAGTTGCGGCTTTTCAGATCGCTGTTGAAGATGACGCGCACGCGGGCGTCCAGGCCTTCCACCTTGGGCGCACCCAGCCGTTCTCTCGCCGTTGCCCGCACTTGTGCGCCATAGGCGGACACAAGACTCGTCGCGTAGCCAAGAGCAATGTTGGCCGTATTAGAATCACTTCCGTCCAGCACCAGTTGCACCGTGGCTTTGTGCCCCGCCTTAATCTCGGCACCGAAGCCGGGCGAGATCAACACACCCACCAGCGCCTTGCCGCGGTCGATGCTGTTGTTCAGTTGCGCGGGCGTGGCCGCCTCGACGATCACATCGAAATAACTGCTGCCGCGGAACTGCTCAATCAACTCGCGGCTCTCTGAACTGCGGTCCAGATCGTACACGGCCGTTGGCACATGGTTCACATCCAAGCTGAGCGCATAGCCAAAAAGCAGTAGCAATAACAGCGGCGTGGCCAGCGCCATATACAAGCTGCGCGAATCCCGCACAATGTGCAGAAACTCTTTGTGCGCGACGGCCCACCAGCGGCGAAAGCTCATGCCGAGGCGGCCTCCTCGCGCTCAATGCTCTCAACAAACACCTGTTCCATCGTCTGCTGGCCCAGCTCGCGCTTAAGCTCAGCCGGCGTTCCCAACTCGATCATCTTGCCCTTGTACATCAGGGCGATACGGTGGCAATACTCGGCCTCGTCCATATAGTGCGTCGTTACAAAAACAGTCTGCCCGGCTTCGCTCAATCGATAAATCAGATCCCAGAAGGTGCGCCGCGCAATCGGGTCCACGCCGCTGGTGGGTTCGTCGAGAAACACAATCGGCGGCTCGTGCAAAATTGCGCAGCCCAGCGCCAGGCGCTGCTTGAGTCCACCGGGCAACGTGCGCGTCATCAGGTTTTCTTTGCCGTGCAGGTCGGCCATCTCGATGGCGTACTGCTTGCGCGCCGGGCGCTTGTCTTGCGCGACGCCGTAGATGCCGCTGAAGAAATCGATGTTCTCGCCCACCGTCAAATCGTCGTAGAGCGAGAAACGTTGCGACATGTAGCCGATGTTCCGGCGAACGCTCTCCGATTGCGTCGCGACGTCGAAGCCAGCCACGGTCGCGCTGCCCGAACTGGGCGCAAGCAAGCCGCAAAGGATTCGGATCGTTGTCGACTTGCCCGCGCCGTTCGGCCCCAGAAAGCCGAAGATCTCACCCTTGCTGACATTGAGAGTCACCTTGTCAACGGCGATAAAGTCGCCAAAAGTTTTGCTCAGGTTGTCGACTGTGACGCTGTACTCGCTCATGCAGCCGCCTTCGACCCGAGCCGCCGCACCTCGGCGATCAACACATCCTCCAGCGCGGGCGTGATGCGTTCGGCCTGCACGTCCAAGTCCCCCAAGACATCCAACACTGCGGCGTTTGGCATCAGAAACAGATGTAACTCCGCGCCGTTTAACTCGACGTCCACGACGCCGGGCCGATGCTCCAGTGCGTGCTTGGTCGCGCGTAGGTTGGCCGACTTCACCGAATAGCACTTCTCCGGCATCGCCGCCTTCAACTCGGCTGGCGTCCCCAGCAGCACCATCTTGCCCGCGTCCATCATGCCAATGCGGTGGCAGCGCTCGGCCTCGTCCAGATAAGCGGTGCTCACCACAACGGTCATTCCATCGCGCACCAGCTCTTCGAGAATCAACCAAAAATCACGCCGCGATACCGGGTCGACGCCATTCGTCGGTTCGTCTAAAAATAGGATCTGAGGCCTGTGCAGCAACGTGCACATCAACGACAGTTTCTGCTTCATGCCGCCGCTGAGCTTTGCGGCGGGCCGCGCGCGAAAGGGTTCCATGCGCGTCATCTTCAACAGCCGCTGCTTCAGCTCCTCGCGCTGCTTCCCGACGACGTTGAATAAGTCGCCATAGAAATCGAGATTCTCCTCCACGGTCAGGTCACCGTAGAGGCCGAACTTTTGCGCCATATAGCCAATGGCGTCTTTCACATCGTCCAGTCGCCTGGCGACGTCCATCCCGGCGACAACCGCGCGGCCTTGATCGGGATCCAGCAATCCGCACAGCATCCGCAGGGTCGTCGTCTTGCCCGCGCCATCGGGGCCCACCAGCCCAAACACCTCGCCCGTGGCGACTTCGAAGCTAAGTTCCCGCACAGCCTCCACCGCGCCAAAGCGGCGTGACAGCGACACGGCTTGGACTGCGACGGCCATTTACTTGAGCCGGATCTCGGCGTCCACCGGCATGTTCAGCTTCAGTTCGCGCTGCGAATTCACGATTTCAACCTTAATGCGGTAGACCAGCTTGACGCGTTCCTCATTGGTCTGGATCTGCTTGGGCGTGAACTCGGCCTCGCTGGCGATGAAGGTGATCTTACCCTCGTAGCTCTTGCCCGGATACGAATCCGAGCGCACGCTCACCGGCATCCCCAACTGAATACGGCCCAGCTTCGACTGCGGCACATATCCGCGCAACCACGGCTTATCGATTTCGCCGATCGTCAAAATCGGCGTCCCCGCCGCCAGCACCTCACCGGGGTCTGCGCTCTTCACCAGCACGACGCCGTCGGCGGGCGAACTGATCGTTGTGTCGTCCAACTGCGAATCGATGATGCTGACGCCGGCTTTGCTGCGCTCGACGTCGGCGCGCCGTGCGGCCAAGTCTTCCTGCTTGCGCTGGATATCCAGCCGCTGCGCCTCCACCATCTTGATCGCCGCCTCGGCCCGCGCCACGTTCGCGCGGCCCGATTCGATGTCGGTCTTACGCGGCCCTTCGACGATCAGCGCCAGGCGCTGTTCAACATTCTGCGCCTGCGCGCTTGTCGAATCAAAGCGCGCCTTAAACTGATCGAATTGCGCCTGGCTGATGTCCTCGCGGGCGATCAGCAGCTTGGCCCGCTCGTAATCTTTCGCGGCCTGGTCCCGCGCCACTTTGGCGTCGTTCAACGCCGCCCGTGCCTGTTCTACTTCTTGCGGTCGCGCCCCGTCCAGCAACTCCTGCAATTTGGCCTTGGCCTGCCGCAGTTCCGCCTGGCGCAGCGCCATCTCACTGGACACGCTGGCCTGCTGAAACTCGATGCCCGTGCGCAACTGCAAGAGGTTCGATTGCGCCGCATCGACATTGGAACTGTCTCGCGTCCGCGTGCGGCTGATCAGCTCGTGATCCAGACGCGCCAGCGTCATGCCTTGCTTGACGTTTGCGCCTTCGTCCACGGTCAGCTCTGCAAGCTTGCCCGCAGTCTTGAACGAGATGTCGATCTTGCGGAACTCGATGTTGCCGCTGAGCTTGAGAATGCCGTCGTCTTCGACGTGATTGCGGCTCCAGGCAAAGTAGCCGCCAATGGCGGCCAGCAAGAGCACGATGGGCAATGCGCGTTTCATTTTTTCACCATCCCTAAGACCGCTTGTTGCATAGCGCCGCTAGCGGCGGCGACGTCAATGCGGGCCAGATTGTATAGGTACAAGGCGGACAGATTGTTGTCGCGCGCGCGGGTCAGCCGCGTCTGCGCATCCGTGATTTCGACACTGTTGGCAACTCCGGCCTCGGTACGCCGCTGCGCCTGCGCCAGTTCGCTTTCGGCCAACTCCAGGCCTAGCTTGGCCGCATCAATTTGCGTACGGGCACTATTCAAATTGTTAAGCGCAACTCGCACTTCCAGTTCAATTTGCTTTTTCAAGTCCTCCGCCCGCAGCCGTTCCTGCCGCAGCGCCACACCGCTCTCCGCGACCCGCGCCTCCCGCCTGCCGCCATCAAAAATCGGTACGCGAAGGCCCACGCCAACACTCCGTGTCGGTAGCATCGTCGACCCATCGCCGATGACGCCATAGTCACCGCTGGCTCCCAAGCTTGGAAATCTCTCCGATGCGATGCTCTTTAGATTCAATTGCGCCACTCCCTGGCGCTTCTGCTGAGCCAGCAGGTCGGGCCGCTGGCTTAGTGCGGCCTCGATGGCGGCCTCGGGCTTCAGCAGGGGTTCAGAGCCGTCGTTCATCCTGTCTGTTACCTCGATCTGCTGCGCCATGTCGATACCGATCGCTCGCTTCAGCTCAAGCGTGGCCCGATCGCGATCATTCTCGGCGACGATCTGCCGCTGCTTCTCGTTCTGCAACTGAACTCGGCCCCGCGTGACGTCGATGCCCGTACCCGTCCCGGCGCGCTTTTGCGAGTCGGCTAGTTGCACCAAACGCTCGGCCAACTCCACATTGGCGCGCGCCGTCTCCAGCGCCGCTTCCGCTCGCAACACCTGCACATAGGCACGCGCCACTTGCCGCACCGTCAATTCAAGCAGGTTGCGCACGTCTGCGTTTATCGCCTCGATCTGCATCTTGGCCGCGCGGTAGCGCTCAATGGCGGCCAGGTCGAGAATGCTTTGCGACGCGGTGGCGCGATAGTCCACAACCGTGAACGGACCGACAAAACTCGGAATCGAAAACGGCGACCCCGGCGTCGCCCGGAATCCAAAGGCCGACAGGTTCCGCGTCTGACTGGACGCCGAAATCGAGCCGTCGAGATTCGGTAAGAAAGCGCCAAGAGCGAATCGCCGCCGCGCCTCGGCCTGCGCGATCGTCTCGCGAGCAATCTGCAATCGCAGGTTGCCGTTGGCGGCGGTGGCAAGTTCAACGGCCTTCGGCAGACTCAGCGGCAGTGTCTCCGCCGCCAGCGTCATCGCAAGCAAGGGCAACAGGCGGATCATGGAGCGCACTCCAGACTTGGGGCCGATAAGCCGGCCTTTGCGTATCGTGTCATTTGGCGTAGAACCTCGTTCTTGTCCAACAGGTTGATTCTGCCTTGGGTCATGCGGCTGATCTTTTCCTCCGCCGCCATCGTGTGTGCCAAGACGCCGATCGTAAAGTGGAGCCGCCAAATCACCTCGTCCGGGGTCAAGTGCGGCAGCGAACGCCCAAATGCAACCCCGTAGCGCCGTGCAAGCTCGGCCATCTCGTGTAGCCAAAGATTCTCGACGACGGCATGCGGCTCAGTGTAGATCCGGCCCAGCATCTGACCGATCGATACCCCGTGCCGTTTCATCTCAATGGCCAGGTCAA
>JANXUM010000264.1 GCA_025356215.1 Bryobacter sp.
CGCAACAGCACTGGATCGCACATAGCGACGGCCTGTTCCTGGCGTACACGCGCAAGGACGCAGTGAACGAGAAGATCTTCCGCTGGCGAACTCCGACTTACTTTGCGCTTTTCGACACCAAACGCCAGTTACTGATCAAGAGCAGCGAGCGAGTGCTAGTTCCGATGGATGGCGACGCGATGCATGGCAATTTTCACGTTACGAATATCACCGCACGGGAAACCTTGGTGAGCCTTGGCGACATTTTAGTGGACAAGCCGTTTCGCGGCGACACGCTGCTGACGAGCATCCATTGGTCCCGGGACAATCGACTTGCGCGAACGGATCGTTGAACTTGGGCTAGCGACGGCGCTAGCGATCGCCTTGACAACCGAGGCCCTGGGCACCTTGCATTGGCTCGGCAGACCGGCACTTTTCATGGTCTGGGCTGGGATTGCGGCGATGTGGGGCCTGGGCATTCGCGGGCGCGATTGGGACTTTGGCTGGGAATGGATCCCGGTGGGCGGCATCTGGGGGATCGAGGGGTTGACGGCGCTTTTGAGCCCGCCCAATTCAAGTGACGCAATGGCATATCACATGCCTCGAATCGTCTACTGGATCCAGCAGCATAGCGTAGACAACTTTGCGACGCCCTACTTAAATCAGATCATGTTGCAGCCATTGCATGAGTATGTTGTCATGCACCTCCAGTTACTCAGCGGCGGGGACCGGCTGGCCAACTGCGCGGCTTGGGTGTCGACGGGCGGCTATCTTGTCGCGGTAAGTCTGGTGGCCAAGGCCCTCGGCGCCGGAGCACGAGGGCAGGCCTTGGCGGCGTTTTGCGCGGCAACTTTACCCAATGGAATCATGCAAGCTAGCGGGGTGAAGAACGAAGCGCTGTTGAGCTTCTTGCTCTGCGGCTTGGTCTATTTCGCTCTACAGCAGCGACGATGGGCGGTGGGCGCGGCTTTCGCCCTGGCCTGCTTCACCAAGGGGACGGCTTACCTCTTTTGCGCGCCGCTCGTCTTGTTACTCATTCCCAGAGCTTTGCCGCACGCGGCACTGTTGTTGTTGATCGTCAACGGCGGGTTCTATTGGCGGAATTTCGACTTGAGCGGCTCGCCCTTGGGTTTCGATTCCGCACAGGCGGACGGCAAATATCGCTGGAGAAACGAGTATCTAAGCTGGCAACCGCTGGCGTCAAACTCGGTGCGCCACCTGAGCGAGCAATTGGGCGCGCGCGACGAAGCATGGAACCAGCGCGTGTTCCAAACCGCTTTGGCGGCCCACGAGGCACTGGGAATCAGCGCGAACGATCCGGCGATGACATGGCCCTATACGGAGTATGTCGCGCCGCGCTTGGCAAATCATGAGACGGATTCGAACAACCGCTGGCACCTACTGTTGTTGGGGGTAGGGCTAATTTACTTCGCCTGGAGGCGAGACCGGCTGCCGTTGTTGATCTTTGCGGGGATGGCCGGGGGAGTCATTGCGTTTTGTTTCTACCTGAAGTGGCAACCGTTCATGTCGCGCATGTGGCTGCCGCTGTTTGTCCTGGGAATGGGACCCGTGGGCGTAATGCTGGGACGGGCACACTGGTTGACGCAAGCCGGAGTATTTTTGTTCTTGACGAGCGGTAGCCGCTTGCCGCTGATGCAGAACTGGGTACGGCCGCTGCGCGGCCCTGCAACACTGTTTACGCTGAGTCGCGAAGATCTCTACTATCAGGACATGCGGCAGTGGCCGGTGCGCAAACAGTATGACGAGCTTGTTCGCGAGCTGGTCGCCGCTCCTTGCCGCGAGATCGCAATGGACATCAATCAATTTCAACTGGAGTATCCGTTGCAGGCGCTGCTGCTGAAGGCGCACCCAGAGACGCGCTTTGTCCACGTCGGAACCGCAAACCCATCGAAGAAATACGAGGCGCGGACGGCGGACGTGAAGCCCTGCGCGGTGGTGTGCTTGGCCTGTGACCGTTGGCTCAGCGCCCGACCGTAGCCTCAACGACACGCCAACCGCCATCCGCTGTCCGATCCGCGAAAAAGCGCCGCACCTTTCCGTCTTCGAGGACGGCAGCACCAGCGTCTGCCGACTCCGGTGTCGCCTTCGCCATCGTAGAAAGTTTGGCCAAACCACACAGTTCCATCAAAGCTCTGTCAGGCACCGATTGTCACATGCAGCTTGGTTTGATCCCGGACCTATCCGTCTTTGACATCGCCTGGCCGCGCAGCACTGAACTGTAAGTAAGTCGGTTCAGGAAGGACGAATCGCTTAGCCCCCTGCGGCGTCCTCTCCACGATGTGAACACCGTTCTTTTCGTC
>JANXUM010000528.1 GCA_025356215.1 Bryobacter sp.
GCGCGCCCGCCTGCGAGACAACGTTCTCTTCAATCATGATGCTGCCGACATCGTTGCCGCCGAAGCGCAAACCCATCTGGCAGACCTTCAGCCCCGGGGTCACCCAACTGGTTTGTATGTTGAGAACATTGTCCAGGTAGACGCGGCTTAAGGCGAGCATCTTGAGGAACTCAACCGCAGTCGCCTCCTCTTTGACGAAGCGGCCCAGAGAGGTGCCTTCGCGCTGAAAGCTCCAGGGGATGAAGGCCGTAAAACCGCCCGTCTCCTCCTGCAGCCGATGGATGGCGTCGAAGTGATTGAGGCGATGCTCAAAGGTCTCGCCGGTACCGAACATCATAGTCGCCGTGGTCCGGACGCCCAATTGGTGGGCGGTGCGATGAACGTCGATCCACTCCTCGGTGTTGCACTTGAGGCGGGCGATGCGGTGGCGAACCTCGTCATCGAGGATCTCGGCCCCCGCCCCGGGAATGGATTGGAGCCCCGCGTCGCGCAGGCGGGCGATGGTGTCGCGGATGCTGATGCCGCTGATCTGGGCGATGTTCAGAATCTCCGGCGCGCTCAAGAAGTGGAGCCAGATGCGGTCGCCGAACTTGAGCTTGATTGAGCGGCAGAGGTCTTCATACCATTCGATCTTGAGTTCGGAGTGCAGGCCTCCCTGCATCAGCACGCCGGTGCCGCCGAGGTCGATCGTCTCCTGGATCTTCTGGTAGATGGTCTCTTTGGGCAGCAGGTAGCCGTCGGGGGAGTTCATTGGCCGATAGAAGTTGCAGAAGGTGCAGTACTCGGTGCAGAAGTTGGTGTAGTTGACGTTGCGGTCGATGATATAGCTGACGACGTTCTCGGGGTGCAGACGTTGGCGGACGGCGTCGGCCTCCATGCCAAGGCCGATTAGGTCGTCGGAGTTAAAGGCGTCGCGGGCTTGGTCGCGGGTCATGCGGGCTGCTTTCCTTCCAGTTTAATGGCCTCTTCGATGTAAAGCTTCATACCGCGTTTGTGCTCGTCGGTGAGCTCGTAGTGGATGAGGCTGTGCAGGTACTCATACGCGAGGCCGGGCCAGATATTGCGCTCCGGTGCCTCGGCCATGACGATCTCGTTGAGGCGATGGCGACCGTATTCGTAGCTTGCCTCAAGCAAGGCGGCCAAGGGCGGGTTGGCCTGCGCGCCAGCCCAGATGGCAAAGACCATCGGGAGTTGCGTCAGCTTGAACCACTCTTCGCCAAGGTCAAGCGCATGGAGGCCGAGGCCATCGGGATCGATGCGCAGGGCGGGGTCTCCAATGATGAGCGCGGCGTCGGCCTTGCCCAGCATCGCCGTAAGGTCGGGCGGCATGACCAGGGTCTCGGGTTGGAGATTGTAGCCCTGCCGCAGAATGATCTGCGCGAGGACAACCGAGGTGCGGGAGGAGCTATCGAGTGCGAGAGTGCGTACCTCTTTGAGAGGAACCTTTGAGAGCAACAGTATGCTGCGCACCGGGCCACGGCAGGCGATGCCGAACGAGCCGATCTGCGCCAGGTGCTGACGGGCGGCCTCGACCACCGGCACCAGCCCGGCGTCGACAGAGGAGTCGGCGAGGCGTTGGGCGCACACCGCAGGCAGATCGAAATCCAACTGCGCCTGGCCCTGCTGGGGACCGTGCATGAGGCCCCAGACGAGGGGGCGCGTATTGAGGTAACTAACCGCTGAGAGATGCATCGCTATATCTAGGATGCGAAACTATTGGCCAGGATGGTGAAGTTCCTACTTTCGGGGTTGCTGGCGGTGAGTTGCCTTTGGGGGGACGCGCGCTACAAGATCGCCTACAAGGTGAAGGCGAATCTGCTCATCCAACTGGCGGCGCGGGTGGCGGGCATGAGCCGGCTGAACAGCGAGGGTGAGGAAGTGCTGCTCAAGGGCAGTCGGATTCTGGTGCGAGGCGAGAAGACCACGCTCATGGTGGACTACGGCACCGGCAGCATGATGGTCATTGACCACTCGGACAAGACCTTCGAACGGCTGAAGATCGAAGACATGAAGCAGCGTGTGGCCAAGGACTTTCCTCCCGCCCTGATCGACGGGTTGAAGAACATCTTCTCAAGTGGCGGCGGCGTGACGACGATCGTCAAGGTGGAGGAGTCAGGCGACGAGGCGGCAATGCCCAGTCTCCTCCGGTTTCGAAAGGCCCATGGTCTGGCCTATCTGATGCCGGGGATGGAGAGCATTGTGCCACTGGCGCCGAGCGTTGATCAGGGTATCAAAGCGGCGAGCGACGGCGGGCGGCTGCCGTCGGCGTTGCGTGTGACGATCGGCAAGAGCCTTGACGCGCTGGTTGAGATTCGAGAGTATCGAGAAGCAAAGGTGGATGAGAAGGAATTTCTTCCGCCCGCCGGGTATCAAGAAGTGAAAGAAGTTAAGGAGTGACGCGATGAAGAGCATTGTGATTGCGATGATGCTACCGGGGCTGCTGTTTGCGGACTTCCGGTATGAGCAGACGACGCGGATGACCAAGGGGATGGTCATGCGGATGCCCTTTGGCAAGAAGCCGGAACCGACCACGACCACCCATTACTACAAGGGCGCGCGGATGGCGACGGTCTCGGCCGACAGCAGGACCGTCATCGACTTTGACAAGCAACTGTTCACGACGATCAATGTGAAGGAGCGCCAGTACTCGCAGGTGACTTTTGCCGAGATGCAGCAGAAGATGGCGGAGTTGCAGGCGGAGATTAAGGACGCCGGCAAGGGTAAGGGCGGCGAAATGGAAATGAAGTTCGACGCCAAGGCGACGGGCGTAGAGAAAGAAGTAGGCGGCTTTCCGGCCAAGGAGATGATCTTCACAGTGGAGATGGCGGCCAGCGACGGCAAGACCTCGGGGACGATGATGATGATGAAGAACGACAGTTGGCACAGCGAATCAGTGACCGGCTACAAGGAATACCGGGCCTTCTTCGAGCGCATGAAGGACAAGGGGAGCTGGCTGAACCTGAACCAATTGCAGGCGCAGATGGGCGGGCAGAAGGGCATGGCCGAGGGGATGAAGAAAATGGCCGAGGAGATGCAGAAGACGCCGGGCATTCCGGTGCTGACGATCTCGCGGGTGACGATGCCGGGGATGCAGATGCCGACGATGTCGTCCAGTGGGGGAGGCGAGCAGCAGGTGAACGGTCAGACCGTGGGTGACGCGGCCAAGCAGGCTGCGGGCCAAACGGCGGGAAGCACTGCGGGACGGGCGATTGGCGGTTCTGTCGGAGGCATGCTGGGCGGCGCGCTGGGCGGGAGGATGGGAGGCTTTGGGAAGAAGAAGAAGGAAGATGCGCCGCCTGCGCAGGAGCAGCCCAAAGAAGTACCAGCGCCTCAGGCTCCGGTCGATAGCGCGGATGGAGCCCTGATGATGGAGATGGTGACGGACTCGAGCGGCTTCTCGACCGAAGCGATCGCCGAGGACGTGTTTCAGGTTCCAGCAGGCTACGCCAAGATGGACATGGAGTTGGGCAAGCGGCGGAAGAAGTAGAGCTTAGCGGATCCGTTCGAAGGCGGCGATCGTGTCGGGGGAGGGCTTGAAGTTGCCGAAGCGGTAGCCTTCTGCGATGCGCATCGGGGTCCAGCCGTTCTTGTTGGGCCTGTCCCAGATCTCCGGCTTGGCGCCGTGCTTAGCCAGGAAGAGCACTGCGCCGGGGGCGTTCTTGTAGGCGGCGGCGTGCATGGCAGTCTCACCGTTCTTGTCCACCGCGTTGATGTCCTCGCCCAGGTCGAAGGAGACCTGAAGGGCTTCGACGACTTCGGCGTCGGTGCCCGCGTCTTCGCCGGGGCTGCGCGTGCCCAGACCGGCGCAGGCCATTAGCGGCGTCGAGGCGTCGGCGTTGAGAATCTTGGGGTCGGCACCCATGCTGGCCAGCAGGCGCATGTACTCGGCGTCGGCGGCGCGGGCGGCGATGAAGTAGGGCGTGGCACCCATCGTGTTGATCAAAGTGAGGCCGGGTGACAGGCGGCGGGTCATCCGGAAGTTCACGTCGGCACCTTTGGCTACGAGCTTCTTCGCTAGCTCCAGACCAGTCATCGCTCCTGATCCGATCGGGGAGGGGTTGTTATCGCCCACGCCAGGCTTGCGGACGTCGGAGATGGCGTGGAGGGCGGTCCAGCCGGAGCCAGCCGCATTGGGGTCCGCACCCAGATCAAGCAGTTCAGAGGCGAGGCTGAAGTGGGCGTTGATGGTGGCAAGCACCAGGGCGCTGGTTCCAGGGCGGGGGCCGGAGCCTTTCTTGGTGACTTTGGGTGGCAATTCGATGGTTTCGTTGACGTCCGCGCCGGCCTTGATCAGTGCGCGGACGGTGGCCGAGCGGCCTTCGCGGATTGCGAAGAGAAGGGGCGTGTAGCCGGAATCGACGCGGGCGTGGATGTCGGCTCCAGCGGCCAGCAGCACCTGGACCACTTCGGTGTTGCCCTCGGCGGCGGCCCACATGAGGGCGGTTTGCTGGCGGCGGGTTTCTTTGGCGTCGACCTTAGCATGAGCGGCTAGAAGAAGGCGAACAGCGTTCACCTTGCCAGTCCGGGCGGCCGTCATTAGTGGCGTGGCGCCTCCGGGGACGGTTGCGTTGGGATCGGCACCAGCCTTGAGCAGGAGCTCGATCATGGCGGGGTTGCCGTTTTCGGCGGCCAGTTCCAGCGGGGTTAGGCCGTAGCGGTTGGTGGCTTTGACGTCAACGCCCGAGCGGATGAGCTTGGTTGCCGAGGCAAGGTCGTC
>JANXUM010000327.1 GCA_025356215.1 Bryobacter sp.
TCCGGACCGACGACCAAGATCGAATTCGAAGCTCCGCGCATTGACGGGGCCGCTGCGCAAGTCAGTTGGCGGGTCTTACAGTTTGAGGATGCGGCAAGTGGCGAGGGCACCGCTTCCCGCTTTCGTCTCGACGGGCGAGCATGGTCCCCCTGGCGGGCCCAAAATTCAGTAGCCCTATTCGATCTTCGCCCCGGCCCGCACCGCCTCGAAGTCGAAGCAAAAGACCAATTCGGCTCTCGCGCACTCAAGGCCAGCGTACTTGATTTCGCAGTCCCCGCGGCCTTCTACGCCCAGCCGCTCTTCCTCGTTCCCGTCGGAGTCAGCCTCGCCGCGGCCCTGATCGCCATCGGTGCCTTTGTCTCAAGGAAAGTAGCTCACAGCCGCCAACTCGCCGAAAAGGAAGAACGCTTCCGCGCTCTGCTGGAATACAGTTCCATCGGCATCACATTGCGCGACCGCAACCACCGCGTCTTTTACGTCAGCCCCGCCATCGTAGCCATTCTCGGCTATCAGCCCGGGGAACTGATCGGCGACCTTCGCCTGGAGATCATCCATCCAGACGACGTTGGCGGTGCCGACGCCCGCTCCCGGGCGCTCGTCGAAGTCCCCGGCCAAACCGTGCGCTCCAATGTCCGCATGCTTCACAAGAACGGCGAGTATCGCTGGATCGAAGTCACCGCCCGTAACCTCTTGCAAAACTCCGCTGTGGGTGCCATCGTTACCAATTTCCGCGACGTCACCGACTCCACTCAAGCCGAGATCGCCGCCTCCGAGGCCCGCCAGCGCGCCGAGCTCGCCAATCAGGCTAAGAGCGACTTCCTCGCCATGATCAGCCACGAGATCCGCACTCCGATGAACGGCATTACTGGCATGTGCCAGCTCTTGCTGGATACGCCACTCAATCCCGAGCAAATGGACTACGCCGAAACCATCGCTCAATCCGCACAGTCGCTTCTCGCCCTCATCAACGACGTCCTTGACTTCTCTCGCATCGAAGCCGGCAAGCTCCTTATAGAGCGCACCCCAATCCATATGGAGTCGCTCGTTACCGAGGTCGCGCAACTGATGCGTGTCCGCGCCGAGGAAAAGTGTCTCCGGCTCCTCACCGACTATCCCGCCGACGCTCCCCGCGGCTTCTATGGAGACGCCCTTCGCATCCGCCAGATTCTCATCAATCTCGTCGGCAACGCCGTCAAATTCACCGCAGAAGGCGAGGTCCGCATCGAGGTCTCGGTGCGCTATCTCGACGCGAGCCGCTACATGGTTTCGATTGAAGTCTGCGACACCGGCATCGGCATCTTGGCCGACAAGCTCCCTCTCGTCTTCGAGAAATTCACACAGGCCGACGTCTCCACCACCCGCCGCTACGGCGGCAGCGGACTCGGCCTGAGCATCTCGCGCAGCCTCGCCGAGTTGATGGGAGGCACCATCGGGGCCTCCAGCGAGGCGGGCAGCGGCAGCCGATTCCGCCTGGATCTCCCAATGGATGTGGCCCCCGAGAGTGCTATTGAAGCTCGCGACACATCCCGCCAAGCGCTGCGTCCGCTCTCCGACTCCCTCTCGGTATTGCTTGTCGAGGACAATGCCGTCAACCAAAAGCTCGCCGTGCGTCTGCTCGAACGCCTCGGCTGCGAAGTCGCTGTCGCCGCCTCGGGCATAGAGGCCCTCGCGCTCCTCACCAATTCCGACTACGATCTGGTCCTGATGGATTGTCAGATGCCGGAGATGGACGGCTACGAAACCACACGCCAGATCCGCTCGCGTGAGCGCGGCACCCGGCATGTCCCCATCGTCGCCATCACCGCCAACGCCATGGAGAGCGACTTGGAGCGCTGCCTCTCCAGCGGTATGGATTCCTACCTCACCAAGCCCATCGACTTCGTCAAGCTGCGTGATGCTCTGGAGAAATGGGGAATAGATTCCCGCGCCCCAGGAGCCACTTCGGGTCGAGACGCGTCTTAACCGCCTTCATCGCTTCAATCTCGGCTGGGGAAAACATCAGCGGCAAAAAATCCCGCTTACGCTTACCCAAGCCATGCTCCGCCGCGATCGTCCCGCCTAATTTCACGCTTTTGCGCGCAAAATCCCCCATCAACTTCTTGCCGTCCAGCACCTGCTGCTCACTACCCGGGAACAAATTCACGTGCACATGCGCGTCGCCAATGTGCCCGAAGATCACATAGGGCGCGTCGAACTTCTCGGCGATTCGCTGCCGATAATACGCAAGCATCTCGCGATTCTTGTCCACCGGCACCGAGAAATCAGAGCCCAACTTGGCAAACCCCATCTGTCGCACCAGTGCGATTACATGTTCGGCCAGGGAATGGCGAAACAGCCGAAAGCGCTCCCGATCCGCGTCCGTCGATCCAAACCAGCTTTGCTCGGCCATCGCCTTCTGCTCGGTCAAGCGCTCCTCCCAGGCATCCAGAGCGGAATCATCCTCCAGGATCTGCTCGACGATCACGCACGCCGCCGCATTCTCCGGAATGTCATCGTAGCGCGCCCGGATCAGCTTCAAGCTCGCCGCGTCGGCGTACTCAAGCATTCTCAGGCCCGCCACCCCGCGCCAAGCCTCCACCGCGTCAATGGCCGCGTCGTCGCTACCAAAGAACACAATCCCGTTCAACAACTCTTTGGGCAGCGGCAACAGCCTCAGTTCCGCCTCAATCACGACGCCCAGCGTTCCCTCAGACCCGATAAACAAATCAACCCAGTCCATGCCAGGCTCCAGCGGATAGCCTGCCGAATGCTTTGTCGACCGAGGCTTGTGCACCGCATCCACTTCAAAGTCAATCGCTTCGCCTCGGCGCACATCGAGCACTCTGCCGTCCATCAAAGCCACGCGCAGCCGCTGAATCCAACGCCGCGTGGCACCGTACATAAAGCTGCGCGAACCAGAAGAATTGCACGAGATCGTCCCGCCGATCGCCGCCAGCGTCTCAGTTGGGTCCGGCGGATAAAACTGCCCCGTCCGCCGGGCGGCGGCTTGCAGATCCTGCAAAATCGCCCCCGCCCCGCAAACGGCAAAACCATCGTGGATCTCGATGGAGTTGAATTTCTCAATCGAGACCGACCAGCCGCCCTCGGGCACCCGGCCACCGGTCAAACCGGACCCGGCACCGGCAATGGTCACGGGCACGCCATGCGCCTGCGCCTCGGCCAGGATCTCCAACAACTCGGCTTCCCCGCGTGGGATCTGAATCTTATCGGCAAAGCCCTGATAGTTGGAGGCGTCCTCGAGGTAATTCCACATCGCCTTAGACCTCGAGCACGACCGGCACAATCAACGGCCGCCGCTGCGTCTCCCGGCTCAGGAATCTCTTCAGATCGGTGCGGATCTTCTCCTGCATCACGCCCCAATCGCCGCGCTCTTCCTGATTCGAGTTCTCGATCGTGCGCGCCACCAATTGCTTGGCAAACGGCAACAGCTCGCTCGATTCCTCCAGGGACACAAAACCGCGGCTGATGATCTCCGGGGGCCCCTGCATCTGTCCGGTCGCTTTGTTGATCGCAATCACCGGAATCACAAATCCGTCTTCGGACAAGTGCCGGCGGTCGCGGATGATCATGTCCTCGACAATGTCGCCCAACGATCCCGAGTCGATGCAAACCCGGCCCGTGTTGATCTTCTCGCCCTTGCGCGCCCCGCGCTCATCGATCGCCAGGCTCTCGCCGTTCTCGATGATGAAGGTCGCCTCCAGGCCCCGGCCTTCCAGGTGCGAAGCCAACTGCGCGTGCCGCACCAACTGCAGATACTCACCGTGCACGGGCATAAAATACTTCGGCCTCACCAGGTTCAGAATCAGCATCAGCTCTTCGCGATATCCGTGGCCAGACACGTGGATCGGCGGAGACCCGCCGCCGTAAATGATGTTCGCCCCGCGCCGCGCAAAGTGGTTCATCAACCGACCGATCGGTTTCTCGTTGCCAGGGATGATTCGCGCGCTCAGCACAACGGTGTCGCCCGGCTTCACCGACAGGCTTTTGTGATTGTTCACCGCCACGCGCGAGAGGCTCGACATCGGCTCGCCCTGCGTGCCGCTCACCAGACAGCAAACCTTCGCCGCCGGCAAATCCATGATGTCCTGCGGGCGCAGCAAGATCCCGTCCGGGATC
>JANXUM010000329.1 GCA_025356215.1 Bryobacter sp.
CGTTCGGTTGATCTCGTCCGCCAAAACGACGTTGCCGAAAATCGGACCCTGCACAAAGGTCCACGTCCTGCGCCCTGTGCCTGGATCTTCCTCGATAATGTCGGTGCCCGTAATGTCGGAGGGCATCAGGTCCGGCGTAAACTGTATGCGCGTAAACTTCAGTCCGAGAATATCGGCAAGGGTACGCACCAACAGCGTCTTTGCGGTTCCGGGGAGTCCGGTAATCAAACAGTGGCCGCCCACAAACAGCGCGATCTGCACCTGCTCAAGTACCTCCTCCTGTCCCACAATCACCTTGTGCACTTCAGTAACAAGCGATTGCTGGACGGTGCGGAATCGTTCGACACGCGCCTTCATTTCGGTAGTGTCGATGGGAGTCATGCTCATGAATTAGTCCTTGCTGGAATGATTCTCAAGTTCGAGTAAAAGCTTCTGTGCGGGCTTGAATCCCGGGGCCACTTCAAGCGACTGGAACAGAGCTTCCTGCGCTTCCTTCGGCCGCGACAAAGCGACGAAAGTTTTAGCCAAGTTGTAGTACGCGCCCGCCGGGTCAACCGGCTTGGATGCCAGTTGCGCCTGAAACGCTGGCAGCGCCCGCTGCGGCTGCTTCAGTTCAAGATAATACTCGCCCAGCTTGCGATGTAAGTCTTCATCGCCCACTGGCGAGATGTAAATCAGACGCTGCAGCGCCGCCGCCGCCATCGCCTTATCGCCATTCTCTTCTTCTAACTTCGCCAATATTTTCAGAGTCTCCGGGTTGCGTCCACTGGCCTTCGCATACAGCCTTAACTGCTCACGCGCCTCGTTCTTCTTACCCGAACCCAGATACGCCTTTGCCACCGCCTCGTAGGCATAAGCCAGCACAGCACCCGGCGGCAACCCGGCAATCGCCTTTGTACCCTCAACCGCGGCCGCCTCGAAATCTTTTTTCTCGAGCGCCTTCGCCGACGCCGCAATCGAATCGCGCATGATCTTCAGCGACTCGGCGGCCTTGCCGTAGCGCTCGTTCATAAACGCATTCACTTTAGTATCAAACTCTTCCGGCGTCAGCTTCAACTCTTCCGTAATCGCCTCCACCGTCGTCTTACGTTTGGCAAAAGCTTTCACCATCCGGTTGATCGCGTCTTGCCCATAAGTCTGCACAATCCAATCAATGGTTTGCCCAGCCTGGAAGTAACTCAACTGAATCTGCATCGGCTCTTTCGGCCGGATAAAGCCTTGGTCCAGATTCGAAATTGGCAAAAACTTCTTATCCCGCAACGCCATCAATGTCGAAGGGTCTGGCGGGTCTCCCCACTCCGGCGACGCCATCGTCTCTTCATGCACACTCACGCCCTCGGTAAACCACCGAGGCGTCAAAAACTTCGTCGCCACCAGGATATAGCTGTGACTTAACTCATGCCACAACGTGGACGCCCAATGATACTCGCCCGGCTTGCGCGCCGACGGCGAATCCATCGCTACCACCGGCCCAAAACTCACACCCGTCGCCCCCAGCCCCGGCATGCCCATCGTCCGCACCGCAAAATCTTCATGGTTGGGATACACCTCAACCTCAAGCGGGACTTCCAGGTGCGTCTTATATTTAGCTTCGTAACTGGCCCGCGCCTTGCGAACCTCCTCTTCAAAGTAAGGGGCCAAAATGGCCGCCTCCTTCTTGTTCAACCGAACTTCCCCGCCCTCAAACTTGTAACTGACAAAATCCTTATAACTATCCATCAACCGCAGCGAGTTCACCACTTCGTTCGAATGATACCCGGCGTTATAAGCCGTCTCCAACTCCCGGCGGGCGTCATCCGCCTTGCCAGTCCGCATCAAGTTGATCCCAAGCTGCTCATGAGCCTCCCAAAGCGAGGGGCTTAGCGCTACCGCCTTCTTATAGAGCGCGATCGCTTCTTCATAGCGCCGGTTCAACACAAAGTGATGCCCGGCCCAATACCAAGCTTCCCCATAGCTCGGGTTTATCGCCAAAATCTTATCAAACTGGTCGGTCGGCTGATTCTGCAGTAACTCGATTGTCCCCAGTGTCGCCATCGCATTCAACGACTTCGGATTGATTGCCAGCGCCTTGCGCGCCTCCTCGCCCGCCTTCACAGGCTCCGTGTTCTCCAACGCCAACTGCGCCAGCAACTCCCGCGCCTCAAGCAACCCCGGGTCGGCCTCCGCCGCCGCCTTCGCCAACTCCGCCGCCTTCGGATCGAAGCCCTTGGACAGCAGCTTCGCCATTGCCAACATTCCCTGCGGATTTCCCTCGTCCAGTTTCATCGCCTGCGTAATCAGCTTCACTGCCTCGCCCCGGTTAAAGCGGGCAGCAAACAGCTCCCCAAACCGAATCAGCACCGCCGGGTCGCCCTCGTGCACCTTCAACGCCAACTCAAACTCCGACATCGCCTCTTCGTATTTACCCGTGCCCCACGCACCCTCCGCCTTCAACGCCGGGTCCTTCTCGCCCATCAAGGCGACAAAACAACCGGTCGCCTCCATCAAGCTCCCGGCCCGCTGCAAACTCCAGCATCGCGGCGCCTTCGTGTGGTCGTACTTTCCGATCTTCTTGACAGTCTTCGGCGCGGGAGCTTGCGCCAATAGCGCCCCCAACGTGACAATGCCAATCAGGCTGACGCGCATCACTTGTCCAACTCCTGTTGGATCCGCGCCAACTGCAACAGGAAATTCCGCAGCTCTGTACGATACTGATCCGCCGCCATCGCCGCCTTGCGCAGCTTCAAGTTATCGATCTGCTGCTCCACCGTCTCGCGCTGCTTCAGCAACGCCTGCTTCTCGGGCGTCTTCGCCGCGTTCTGCAAGGTCCCCAGCACCAGCACCGGCGTCCGCATCGCCACCATCGCTTCTCCCTTGGTGACATCCGGCGTGCGGAAACCGTTGGAACTCGAAGTGTCCGTAATCATCGGATGCTCAGTCGCCAACCGCTTGTTCGTCTCGTAGTACTTAGTTGTCTTCGACTCGGCATAGCGATAAGCCTCCAGTGCCGTCAGCACTTCGTTCTTGTCCGCGTCCGCCGAAGGATCGCGCAAAGCCTCCAACCAATAGCGCGGAAACACTGTCGACAGCTTCTCTGTTCCGCTCTTGGTCGCGGTGATCACAGTCCGCCCCTCCTGCCGCAACTCCGCCAGGCTCCCGCCACTCGCGCTCGTCGTATTGACAACCAACTGCTTCTTCGCCCCAATTGGCACCAACCAAAGCGCCAACTCCTTGGCGCTAAAATCCGGCCCGTGCAAGTTAAACTTATACTCAACGCCGTCAAAAGTGCCGTGCCCAATCAGAGTTACAACCAGGTTATCCTCTGCCTTGGCTTCCTTCGCAATCTGCGCAAAAGTCTCCTTCAGCTTCACCTTCGTCGCCGCCGTCCCGCTCAGGCTAAACACCTTCGCCTGCGGCGCCGCCTTCGTCAACTTGTCCAGCTCCTCAATGTTGGCCTTAAAGCGCGTCTCGTAGTCTTCCTGCCCGCCAAGCCCGCCAATATTGACGTAAAACGTTGTCGCCGCGCAGAGCGGCAGAGCTACAACCAGTAATAGACTTCGCAACATCCTACACCGCCCCCCAACGCCGCCGCAGCATCCACTCCGCCGCCTTGGCACCCAGCAAGGCAATGAACAATGCCGGCATATTCCACAAATCCTTTGTCTCGCGGGTCGTGATCCCCGCCTCTGAGTAAGCAATGTCTTCAGGCAGGGTCTTAGCCGTCTCGGGCGTATAGTAATTGCCGCCAGTCTGCCGGCTTAGTCCCTCAAGTAACTGCTTATTCTGCTCAGCGTGAAAACTCTCGGCGACACCGTCCTCGCGCATAAACGTAAACACGTCCCGGCCCATCTCCTCTTTACCGTTCTTCGCGAGTACTTCCACCACATAACTACCGCGCTTGGGCGCGTCCCACTTCGCCGTAAAGATCCCCGCCTGATTCGCGTCCGGCGTCAACGGCACCATCGCCGCCGATCCCGCCGGTCCCAGAATCCGCGCCTCCACCGTCGCCGCATTCATCGGGTTATACGCCTTGTCCCGCACATCGGCGCGAAAATCTATTTGCCCTTCATCCAGCAGCACCTGCCGTGACGGATTCGCGCTCACCTGAGGCGGCGTTTCGGTCACTAGCCAACGCAATAGCTGCTGCCAGAACAACTCATGGCTCATGTCCTTCACGTCCTGGCTCATCTGCCAGCGCCAAGTCCCGCTCGTCGCGAAAATTGCGCTCCGCCCCCGCCCATAACGCTGCGTAACCAATAGCGGAAACCGCCCCTTGCTCGTCGGCAGCGCTTCCATCAACACCGTCGCCCCCGGCTTGGCCACGCCAGTCTCCTGGTAATTCGCCATGTACGGCATCTTCTTCCAACGCTCAACGTTCTTATTGGCGTCTTCCTCAATCCGCACCATCAAGCTATCCCGCCCCGCCTGAGTAAGTTCGACAGTAGCCGGATCGCGATGAAAAGTCCCCTTGCGATCCACCAAACTCACCGGTATCATCTCCGCGATCGAGCTCGCCGCATAACCCCCGTCGCTCAACGCCCCGCGCCCCGCCAGAAACAAAACACCCCCGCCCCGCCGGTCGGCAAAATTCTTGATCATCGCCTGCTGTTGCGGCGTAAACCAACTGGCCTCCACACCCCCGATAATCAGTCCGCTGAACTTAAACAGCTCCTCTTCCTTGTCCGGAAAGCCCTGCTCCAACTCCTTCGGATTCTCCACGCCCTGCCGGTACACCTTGTTCTGCGTCGTCCGCAGCATCGTTGTAAGTTGTATGTTACGGTCCCCTTCAAGCGCCCGGCGAATGAACTTGAAATCCCACTTCGGCTCGCCTTCGACATACAGAATGCGCGGCTTCAAACTCTCGACATTCACCAACCGCGTCTGCGCATTGTTGTTCTCATTCTCCTCGCCCGCGATCTTCACGATGCTCGCCTTCAGGTTCCGCGCCCCGGCCAGCCCCACGTTAAACAGCATCGTCTCGGACTGAGGCACGCCCTCTTCCCCCAACGTAACTTCCCGCGAACTTACAATCTTGTCGTCCGCCATCAACACCAGCTTCGCCTTCTGGCCGCTAAACCCGTACTGCTTGAAAGTAACCGCCGCCCCAATCCTGCTGTCGGACAACGCCCGCTGCGGAGCGTCCAAATCCACAACTTCAATGTCCTTCACCAACCGCTCGGCACCCAGGCCCACCGAGTGAATCGGAATCCGCCGCCGCCGAATCTCCCCTAGCGCGTCCGCGTCCATGCCCCCGGCATTATCGCTTCCGTCGCTCAACAACACCACCGCCCCAATCGGCAGGCTCGCCGATTCCTCCATCATCTGCTTCATCGCCGCGCCCAGGTGTGTCGTCGTCTGCCCGCCGGTCACCGCGTCCAGCCCCGCCACCCGCTCCAGATTCGCTCCCGCGCGATACACCCTCACCTGAAAACGCTTCCGCAAGCGATCCAGCAATCCGTCGTTCAGCAAAGCCTTCGCCACCGCCACCCGCGACGCCCCATTCGCCGCCGCACCGTCGTGTTTCAGGGTCATACTGCGAGAATCGTCCACCACCACGGCAACCACATTTTGCTGCGGCTTCAACGCGGTGACTCTAAGAGCCGGACGCCACAACATCCCCAACAACAAACACAGCACCAGCGCCTGCAAACCCGCAATCGTAATCCACCGCGCCCCTTTTAAATTAGCCCCATGCCGCTGCTGAACCACATACCCGATCCCCCCCACCACAGCCAGGCAAAGCACCACCAGCAGCCAAACCGGCCACCCGGAAGCAAAGAGCAATTCGCCCTTGGAGAAGAGTCGCGATGAGTAAAGGAATAGCGATTCGAACATTCGTGAAAACTACGATCCGGACTTAGTGCGTCATGTCATAGACAAGATAATTCAACGCGATGCGGTAAGCCATCGACGTGTACCGCTCCGGATACTGCGGCAAGTCCGCGTGCTCCCAAGCGTCCCCCAAATCCATGTTGTGGCAGATCGCGACGACAATGCGCCCTTTCTCATCGCGAATCCCCCCCCACTTCTCCTTCACGCCATCCTGCTCATAGGTGTTTCCCGTGTAAAACATTACGATGCCGGGAATTTGAACTTTATCGTCTAAATCGAACACGATGTGAAAAATCGCGTCTTTGTCCTCGATATCGATCACCGGTCGGTCCGGAAACACCCGGCTCATCGACCGCATAAAGATCTCCCACTCAATCGTCCCGTGGAAATCGTCCACCATCAAAAACCCGCCGCGATTCAGGTACTCGCGCAACTTGGCCGCCTGAGCGTCGGTCAAATCCCAATGCCCCACCTCGACGGCGTACAACCAAGGGTAGTCAAAAACCTTGTCGCTATCCAGGTCCACCACTTCTTCCACACTCCGCACGTGCACGCGCGACAGCCGCTTCAACCCTTGCGCCAAATGCCGTTCCGCTTTGGGCGCGTCCGTGGACCAACTCCCGCGCACGCCCCAGTACCCGGCCTGCTGGCGATAGGAGTTGTAGCGCAATCTCGCAAACTGCCACTCGGTCTTCTCGCTGGCATCGGTGGGATAAGGCTCGGGCGCGTCGTCGTCTTGGAGGAATGACAGCCGGTTTCGACCGCGCTGGAAGGCGAACGCAACTCCGCCCAACAAGATTGCAACGCACAGTGCCCGGAAGTATCGGTTGTTCACCATCGCCCAGATTGAGCCTACTCTAACACGGACGAACTCAGCTTGACTTCGTTACTGATCATTTCAAAATTCAATCCCGCCGCCCCCACTCGCGTCAGCCGTCTAGGCCCCGCCAGCGCCTCAATCTGCTGCACATCGAGGCGCTCTAAAATCCCCGGTACGAAATTCGCAAAGCTCTCCTCATATTCATCCGTCTCAAGCAACGAAGCCCAACTCCGCAACCCTCCCGCCAGGATCACCCCGTGCACCGCCGTGCTGATCGCGCCCGCACACAGCATCGGCAGCGCCATCGCTCCCGCCCCCGCCAACAGCACCCGCGGCGCTCCACCTACGTGCTGCACCACCGCCTCCACCATCGCCAAAACGTCGGTCACCCGCTGGCCCAGCATCGGCTTGCCCAGGATCAGCGACGCCCACGCGTACGCTTCCTCCGTTGCATGCGGCACCGCGTACGATGCATTCCCCCGCCCCACTTCCGGCCGCAGATCTCCCATCCCCCGCACATCGAAAGCACACACCGCCAATCCGCTCGCCGCCAGTTGGTGGCACAGGTCAGCCTCCCGCCAGTGCCGCGTCCGTCCCCCCGGCTCCAGCAAAAACACTAACGGCATCGACGGCACCCGCAGCGATGGCAAGAACAAATACGCCGGCAACCCCACACCCGCCACACTGCTCACATCCAGAGTCTCGATCGAACAGGCTTCGCCCGTCTCCCGGCCCATCGCTCGCAACACCGGCGACACCCGGTCCACGCGCAAGATCGATCGCAATCCTGCGGCGTCGATCGCCCGCGCATTCGGCGCGGCAAAGCGCACCCGCGCCGCCTTTACGCCAACCCGCAACGCATCCTCCGTCTCAAGCGTCAACGACGGTTCCACCACCTCGCCCCTCTTATCAGCCAAATGCCGTTCCAGGAATTCATACAACCGCACCCGCGCCGGCAACGATAAACCATGAGGCAGCCCGCTGCTATGCCAGGCAAGATTTTCGCGCCGTCCCAGCCGCGCATACACTCGCTGTAACTTCCCAAACTCCTCCACTCCGCTCCGCAGATACTGCGGCGAGTAAGTCCCAAACGAATCCCGTTCACTCACCATCACTAACAACGGCTTGGGGGCCATCGGGTACAACAAGTCCCACCGATCCAAGCCCAGAGGCCCGGAATCAATCAGATTCTGCTCGGCATCGTCGGTCGATCCAGGCGCGCTAAACCCCGCACAAGCAAAGTTCTCCGTATTGCCAGAAGCAACCACCGCGCAAGCCAGTCTCGAATCCACCGCCGCCAGCAGCATCGTCAAGGTCGCCCCGCCGCTCTGCCCCACAGACGCCAATCTCTTCACGTCAACAAGCGGATGGCTCGCCAAAACATCCAAACTCCGCATCGCGTCCCACAGTTGCATCCGTGTCGCCGTGTCCCCAACCAGTAACATCTGCCGCCCGGGCCGCGAGTGCTCCTCATCCACATCGCTCGTATGATAGTAACTCCGCTCGCCCTGTCCCATCGGGTCAAAGGCCAATACGACATAGCCAAGCTTGACCAATCCCAAACAACACTTCTGATAAGCCGGATACGCCTTACCGCTGGCCGCGTGTCCCATCTGAAACAACACACCGGGAAAGGGCCCCTGCCCTGCGGGAAGATACAGATTTGCCGAGACCTCAACCCCCGGCTGCGACTCATAGCGCAGCTTCTCAATCCGGTAGCCGCTTCTCTCGAGCGCCCCAACGGTCTGCAACTGTAGCGGCGTCCGCACTGGCTCCCCGCCCGCGATCAGCCAAAGCTTTTCCCTCACCCAAGCCTGCCGCCTCGCAATCGCCGCACCATCCGTCAGCCGCATCAGCGCCGCTTCCCGCCGGCGATACGCCGCGCCCGCCAAGCCAGCCAAGTAATCGGGTAAACACCGCGAATAGTCGCGATAGCGCGGCAACGCGCTGGGTCCGCCCTGCGCCAAGAGTCCTAACAAAGCTTCGCGTCTGGTCACAACTCGCATCTTAGCGCCAAGCCTTCAAACAAGAACTCCACAGAATCCCACC
>JANXUM010000531.1 GCA_025356215.1 Bryobacter sp.
CCAGGCTCACTCCGCGAGTTCTGCCCAACCAGCGGCTTGACGATTGGAAGCTCAGCGTTTCCCCCCAGCCCTCTACGATTCAATCACGCAAAGACTACTTCGGCAACGACGTCGCCGCCTTCGCCGTCCTCGACCCCCACGACAGGTTCACCATCACCGCTCAGAGCCTTGTCCAGGTGACGCCGCGTCAAACAACGATACCCCTCGACGCCGACCATCTCCAAGCCAACGAATTCATCTGGGAGAGCCCCTTTGTGCCTTGGCTCGATGAGCTCACCGCCTACGCCAAGGTCACCCCAACCCTGGACTCAGTCGAGCGATTGATGCACCGTATTTATGCCGACTTTGACTACAACCAGGAGGCGACCTCGATTGAGACGCCGTTGGTTGACGTCATGCGCCAACGAAAGGGCGTCTGCCAGGACTTCGCCCACGTCATGATCGGCACACTCCGCGCCCACAAAATCCCAGCCCGCTACGTCAGCGGCTATCTGCGGGGCGACGCTGATTTCCAAGGCGCCCAGGCCTCTCACGCTTGGGTCTCTGCATTCTTTGCCGATTGTGGCTGGGTCGACTTCGACCCCACCAACGACATCCTCCCCACAACCGGTCACCTCACCGTCGCCTGGGGCCGCGACTACGGCGACGTCACTCCCGTCAAAGGCATCACCATCGGCGGCGGACGCCACAGCTTGGAAGTGGACGTCCGCGTCACCCCGGTCGCCGCTTAACTTCCAAACAGCTTGCGATCACGCTCCCGCTGCGTGTCCGGCTTGTAATAGTCTTCAAACCAGGCCGGCTTCCCGCTGATCGAGGTCGGCTTCCGCAAGGCAATTTTGGTCGGCTTCGCCTTCGCGTCCGCCGCCTGCATGTTCGAGCGGAAATGCAGATGATCGAACACTCTCAAAGCTTCGATCGCATAGGCGGTGGCGATCTTGCGATCCTCCACCATGATCAGGTGGTCGCCGTTGCCTTCCTCGCCACCCGGAGACAGGTTCGATGACCCGGTGAACACCTTCGCCGTCGGCAGGTTGAAGTCGGTCACCACAAACTTGTGATGCACGTTGATCCCCTTGCCCCCGCTCCATTCGCTCTTGAACGGCTCCGGTGCCTTCGCCGCCAGGAAGCTGAAGTCCACCAACCCGGTGGTACCGTCCGGCTTCTGCACCTCCATCGCCTTGCCCGCCACGTCGCACACGCCGTAACTGAAGATCGGTCGCTTGATCAATCGGTCAAAGGCCTCTTTCGTCGGTCCGCTCTTGATCAGGTTCAAAAACGCGACGCTGTAAAACACCGAAGACGTCGCCTGATCCACCGCCCCCTTCACCGGGTTCAACGACAAGTCGGAATCGTCGTGCGGCGAAAAGCACACCCGCACCGCCGGCTTCCCTGTCGCCTGAACCAAGTGCCACTTGTTGGCCAGGTCGTCCTTGGAGAACTTCGATGGATTGTCAAAGGCGCTCTCGAACACTCGCGCATACAGGTCCGCCACCTCGGCGTTGTGGAACAGCATCGTGTTGTTCGCCTGGATGTAGATGCCCCGGAAGCTGAAGTTGGTCGAGCCGGTCAACACCTTCACCGCCTTACCGTCCTTCTTCACGACAATTACCTTGTGGTGCTGCAAGCCCCGGAAGTGGGTCCTGCGAACATTGTCGGCCCCTGCCGAGGCGATCAACCGGTCGGCCGCCTTCGACTCGGGGCTGTCTGCCGCCCCATGCCCCTGCACGACGCCATCTTTCTTCTTACTTGAATCGTCGACGATGGCCCGCACCCGCTTGCCCAGCTTCTCGAGCGCTCCAAGAAAGTCCGGCTCGTTCAAATCGTAGGCGAAGACATCCACACTCATCGTCTTATCTTCCAAGGCCTCTTGCAGAAGCCCAAAGATCAGATCGTGCGCCTCAAAACCCATCCACGAATAGATGTCGCTCTTCAGCTTCGGGAACTCAAGCCCGGCGTCGCCGTCCGAAGGGATGATGCTTTTGCCAAACGATTCCAACGTTTGCCCCATGGGCACGCGGTCGGCAAAGGCCTGCGACGATGCAAAACCACGCGTGAAGCCAACGTCCAGAAATTTGTCGTAAGTCACCGGGTCCAGCGAGATGTCAAGCTCGATCGAAGTCCCCCTCTTCAGCGTGCCGTCCTTGGGCATGTGCATCTTCGTCGCCCGGTAGGTGTAGATTCCCTTGGCCGGGTGGAACGGAAAGTGCACCCAGCGGAACTTCTGGAAGGGTGCCTCCGTCGAGAGGAACTTGCGATTGCCGTCAACCGCCACCCCAGCCGGATAGTCGAATGCGATTCGATTGCTGAGCGGTATGAATTCCTTCGCCTTCGGCGCCTTGCTCTCGATGGCGAAGCCCACCAGGTCCGCCTCGGGCGCGGCCACATCGAATCCAACCAGGCACATGCGCTCACCCCTCGACACTTTCATCGAGAAGCCGCTCTTGGTCTTTGCATTTTCAAAGTCGTTCATCTGGTCACCTACCTACGATAATTAGCGCGGTGTTGCTTACAACAGTGCCAATTTTCACAATGAATTGCGCTTCACCCGCTGGGATGTCCGGCACCAGAACGTTGACTTGGCAAACGCCAATCAATCCAGGAGTCAACCCCGCAAAATAGATCGAGGCGGAAGCGCCGCCGATCGTCGCCGTTACCGCCGCTTTCGGCCTGGACAACGGCAAGGACGGTGCTGCGGCGCCAGTCGCCACGGGAATATCAAGTTCGCCTTGCCCGGTAAGATACGCCGTGATGTAAGTGCCAACCTGGGCCGGGTCCGTGAACCGATTGATGCTGTAGTCGGCGTTCTGAACAACCGAAAAGAGCCCGGGAGCCACCGCCGCAACGGTCATCGCGGCGGGCTTGCTGCGGACGCCATTGGCGACCACAACCACGCTGGCATCGCCCACCGCGGTCTCGTAAGGAACCTGGGCATTGATCTGGCTGTCGTTGGCAAACACAACCGGGGCGTTCACCCCGTTCACCTCCACCTTCGGGCCTACTCCGAAGCGCGACCCATACAGCGTAATCAACGATCCCGGTGCAACCCCAGTTGTGCTGGAACTGGCTGCGTTGACAATGCCGCCAATGGCTACCACCGGCGTGCTGGCGGCGATGGTCATCGTCACCGGAACCACCACCGGCGAGTTAACCGCAGCAAAAGAGGTGACAAAGACCGACGAACTATAAGTGCCTGCCGCCAAACCAGCCGGGCTCGCCCTAACTTCGATCACAGCCGGGGCCGTGCCGGCCGCTGTCGGAATCGTCAGCCAGGGTGCCCCGCTAGCCGCCGCAACCGTAAAGCCAAGGGCTGGCACATTGGCGCCCACCAACAAGGTCTGCGCCAGCGGCGGCGTGGCCGCGCTCTCAAAGTTAAAAACCAGAGGCGTCGTCGCCACTACCAAGCTCTGCATCGGACTCACATTGAGATTGACCGTGATCGTGAGTGGTTCATTGACCGTACCCGGGGCGGAGACCACGACCGTACCCGTATAGACACCGCTCGCCAAAGCGTCGGGGATTGTGCGGATCACCACCGTTCCGGGCGTCGAGCCAGAGGGGGTCGCCGTCAACCAGTTGCCCTTGCTTGTGGCGACAGCGGTGTAATCCAGCGAACCTGCGCTACTGCTCACCGTCACTTCCTGCGCGGGTGGCTGCGGGCCGCCGCTACGATAAACGAAACTCAACTGAGTCGCCGACACGCTTAACGAAACTCCGGGCAGAATCTGTAACTTGACCGCCACTAACTGTGGGTTATTGGTGGCACCCTGTGCAAAAACCGTAAGTAGGCCGTTATAAGTGCCAACGGCTAAGCCATTGGGGTCGGCGCTGAGAGTGACAAAGCTCGGGGTCGTACCGTTATCGACGCCCAAACGAAGCCAATTCGTGTCGCTCGACACCGCCGACGTGAACCGGATCGGGTCTCCGATGCTCTGGATCGGCACTTGCTGGATGGCCGGCGGGTTCCCACCCTTCTGAAAGACGAAGCTCAGCGGACTGCTGGGAACGAACAACGTCGAAGCCCCGCTCGCCACAGCGAAGGGTAGGAGGAAGACCATCGCCAAACGGTTCATATTGCTGGTTATGGTATCGCCAAAATGATAAAGTGAGGGGGCCGAATATTTAAAATGCTTAAAGTGATGCGTTGTATGCTGTTTGCCCTGACCTTGCAAGCGGCGAATGAAGGCTCACCGGTCCTCAAACAATATTGTTCCGCCTGCCATGGCAAGGCCGCCTCGGGTGGCATCAGCCTCGATCAAATGGGCAGCGTCGGGGAGCACTACCAGCAGTGGCAAAAAGTGGCCCTGGCGATTGAACAACGCCGGATGCCGCCCGAAAAAATGCCGCAGCCAAGCGACGCCGAGCGGACGCA
>JANXUM010000386.1 GCA_025356215.1 Bryobacter sp.
CCGAGCAAGACAATCTCCTCTTCGATTTCGTCACCGACATCGACAACACCCAACGCGCCGAAATCAAAATCATGCAATCGATGCTGGCCAAGTCCGCCGCGCCCAAGCCCCTCTCTAAGGACAAGAAATGAAAAACGCCTCCTACCTGCTCACCTTCGCCGCCTGCCTAACAGCGGTATTCTCCCAGACCCCCGCGCCCACTCCCCCGGCGGCTGAAAAAGGCGCTCAGAAGAAAACACAAACCCCGCCGCCCCCGCCCAAAGTCATCGACACCGGCGTCGGCACCAACGCCCGCACCGGCAGTGAAGACCCTCGCGTCGGCCTCAAAGCCGGCCTATACGACGCCGGAGAAGCCGCCTCCGGCATGGAACGCCTCGCCTCTCTCTCCAAGCCCTCCGGCTTCGCTCCTGGCGACGTCGTCGTCACTCCGGGCCCCCCGCCGCCAACGCCCCCGCCCCCCGGCGATGAGGCCGGTGCCGCCCCCCGCGCCGCCATGGCCGCGCCCAACGCCTACGGCTCTACTAACTCGGACCTCGCCTTCAGCGGAAATAAGCTCATCGTTGGCAATTACAACGGCATCAACTTCTACGACATCGACAACCCCCGCAAAACCAAGATCGTCTCCTCGCTGATGTGCCCCGGCGGTCAGGGCGACGTCTCGATCTATGGCAACCTCCTCTTCATGTCGGCTGAAGCCATGAACGGTCGCATCGATTGCGGCATCCAAGGCATCCCCCTCCCCGCCGGCTACGTTCCCCCGGCCCCGCCCGCTCCAGAGCCCGCCGTACCCGGCGCCGCGCCCGCCCCTCGCCGCCGCCCCCTTCCCCCACCCAGCCCCGATCGCTTCCGCGGCGTCCGCATCTTCGACATCAGCGATATCAACAGCCCCAAGCAAGTGGCCGCCGTCCAAAGCTGCCGCGGCTCCCACACCCACTCCCTCCTGGTTGACCCCAAGGATAAGGAAAACGTCTACGTCTACATCTCCGGCACCAGTGTTGTGCGTCAGGCTGAAGAACTCGCCGGCTGTTCCTCTGGCACTCCCGACAAAGACCCCGAAACTGCCCTCTTCCGCATCGACATCATCAAGGTCCCCCTCGCTCATCCCGAGCAAGCCAAGATTGTTTCCAGCCCGCGCATCTTCACCGACGTCCAGTCCGGTGTCATCAACGGCCTCAACAAGGGAGGCAATAGCGGAGAAGGCACGCAGCGCATGTCAGAGACCAACCAGTGCCACGACATTACGATCTTCGCTTCCGCCGGTCTAGCCGCCGGTGCCTGCTCTGGCAACGGCATCCTGCTCGACATCTCCGACCCCATCAAGCCCATCCGCATCGCGGCCGTGAGCGATCCCAACTACTCCTACTGGCACTCGGCCAACTTCAACAACGCTGGCACCAAGGTCCTCTTCACCGACGAGTGGGGCGGCGGCGGTCAACCCCGTTGCCGCGCGACAGATCCGATGAGTTGGGGTGCCGACGCGATCTTCACACTCAACAATCGCAAGCTCACCCTGGCTTCGTACTTCAAGATGCCCGCGCCGCAAACCGAATTTGAAAACTGTGTCGCCCACAACGGCTCCATCGTGCCCGTCCCCGGTCGCGACATTCTGGTTCAAGCTTGGTACCAAGGTGGAATCTCGCTGGTCGACTTCACCGACGCCGCGCACCCGATGGAAATCGGCTACTACGATCGCGGCCCAGTCGATGGCACCAAACGCGCCATGGGCGGCCAATGGTCCACCTACTGGTACAACGGCTACATCTACGGCTCAGAAATTGCCCGCGGCGTGGACGTATTCCGTCTGGTCCCCAACAAATTCCTGACGCAGAATGAAATCGACGCCTCCAACCAAGTCCATTTCGACTACCTGAACGTGCAGAACCAACCCAAGGTGGAATGGCCCGCCAATCTGATCGTGGCCCGCGCCTACATCGATCAACTGGCTCGCGGCACTTCGCTCTCGTCCAAGACGATGGCGGCCCTCACGGCTTCCATCGGCAAGTCCGATCAAACCAAAGTCACCGGCAACGTCAAGAACCTGGTTAGCGACCTCGAAAAGGCGGCCCCCAAAGCCAAGTCCCCAGCCGACGCTGATCGCATCAAAGCCCTGGCGGCAATCCTCAGCAAGCAGATCTAGGCCGGTCTCCCGAGCTGAAACACTGGGGCGCGGAATTCATTCCGCGCCCCTTGCAACCTCAGACGGCGCAAGGCCCGCATCTAGCCAATCGGCTCGATGGGAATGTTGATCGGAATCTTTAGCTTCTCCAGAGCGATCACGATACCAATCACGGCTAGGTTCCCTCCCGCGAAGGATCCACAAACCACACCAACCCAATCCCAACCGCATAAGCCCCCAAATCCCACCAGCTAAACTCAGTCCCCATCAACCGCGCACAGACCCGCACAACCAAATATTCGCTCCCCAGCAGCCGAGCTGGAATCCTCGTCAATTGGAACAGCTCGAGGGCGGTCATAGCGATGATCGCCGGCAAAGCCACCGTTCCGCTCCGCCACACAATCCGAAAAATCACATAAACCATCGCCGCATACAAGGCGTCGCCCAGATACTTATCGAAAATCAAAAAGCCGCTATGAAAGGCGCGCGACAGTAAACCAACAACGACGATCCCCGCCAGACAACCCACCCACGCCCCGCGCGACCTCAACCCAAGCGGCATCCCCTCCATCCTACAGTGCCACCCAAAAAGCAAAGGGCGGCGCACGCGGCACCGCCCTTCATCAACAACAAATGCGACGTCTTAGCGCAAGTCAAAGCGATCCAGGTTCATCACCTTGGCCCAAGCCTTGGCAAAATCCTGGACAAACTTTTCCTTGGCGTCAGCCGAGGCATAAACCTCCGCAACCGTACGCAGCTCCGAATTGGATCCAAACAACAGATCCACCGGCGTCGCCGTCCACTTAGCCTGGCCCGTCCTCCGGTTAACCCCCTCATAAACACTCTCCGATGTCGCCGACTGTTTCCACTTAGTCGACATATCGAGCAGGTTCACAAAGAAGTCGTTGCTCAGCGTTCCGGGCCGCGACGTAAACACGCCGTGCGCCGCCTGTCCCGCATTCGCGTTCATCGTCCGCATGCCACCAACCAGCACCGTCATCTCCGGCACCGTCAAGGTCAGCAGCTTCGCCCGATCGACAAGCATTTCCGCCGGCGACATGCTCGCGCCGCTACCGAAGTAGTTGCGGAAGCCATCGGCCGACGGCTCAAGCACGGCAAACGAAGCTGCGTCCGTCTGCGCCTGCACGGCGTCCGCGCGCCCAGCCGCAAACGGCACCTGCACGCTGTGCCCTGCGTCCTTGGCAGCCTTCTCAATGGCCGCGCCACCGCCCAGAACGATCAGGTCGGCGAGAGAAACCTTCTTTCCGCCCGAAGCCGACTTGTTGAAGTCCTGCTGGATCGTCTCCAACTTACCCAGCACCTTGGTCAGCTCAGCCGGATTGTTCGCTTCCCAATCCTTCTGCGGAGCCAGACGAATGCGAGCCCCATTGGCCCCGCCACGCTTGTCGGTGCCGCGGAATGTAGCGGCCGAAGCCCAAGCCGTGCGAACCAACTCAGGCACGCTAAGTCCCGAGGCAAGAATCTTCGCCTTCAACGCCGCGATGTCTTTGGCGTCAATCTGCTTGTAATCCACCTTCGGGAGCGGATCCTGCCAGACCAGAGCTTCACGAGGAACTTCCGATCCGATATACCGCGCCATCGGCCCCATATCGCGATGAGTCAGCTTAAACCAAGCCTTGGCAAAAGCAAGCCCAAACTCATTCGGGTCCTTGCGAAAGCGCTCGGCGATCACTCGGTAAGCGGGGTCCATCTTCAAGGCAAGATCGGTCGTAAACATGATCGGCTGATGACGCACTGACGGGTCATGCGCGTCCGGCACGGTGTTCGCGCCGCCGTTGTTGGCCGGAACCCACTGCGTCGCTCCAGCTGGGCTCTTGGTCTTCACCCATTCATAGGCGAACAGGTTGTCCAGATACTGCGTGCTGTACTTGGCGGGCGTCGAGGTCCAAGCGCCCTCAAGGCCACTGGTGATCGTGTCCTTGCCATTGCCCTTGCCGCACTTGTTCTCCCAGCCGAATCCCTGCGCCTCAACGCCGCCTGCGGCGGGTTCCGGTCCAAGGCAGCCCTCGGGAGGCTTCGCGCCATGAGCCTTGCCAAAGCTGTGTCCGCCGGCAATCAGCGCCAGCGTCTCTTCGTCGTTCATCGCCATCCGGCCAAAGGTCTCGCGGATGTCCTTGGCGGCCAGCAGCGGATCGGGGTTGCCATTTGGGCCTTCGGGGTTCACGTAGATCAAACCCATCTGCACTGCGGCCAACGGCTTCGCCAGCTTGCGGTCGCCGCTGTAGCGTTCATCGGCCATAAACTTCTTCTCGGGGCCCCAGTAAACAAGCTCCGGCTCCCAGTCGTCCGCGCGTCCACCGGCAAAGCCAAAAGTCTTAAAGCCCATTGATTCCATCGAGACGTTCCCGGCCAACACCATCAGATCGCCCCACGACAGCTTGGCACCGTACTTCTGCTTGACAGGCCAAAGCAGGCGGCGAGCCTTATCGAGGTTGCCGTTGTCAGGCCAACTATTGAGAGGATCAAAGCGCTGCTGCCCGCCATCGCTGCCGCCACGTCCATCGGTGGTGCGGTAGGTGCCGGCACTATGCCAGGCCATGCGGATAAAGAAAGGGCCGTAGCTACCATAGTCGGCGGGCCACCAATCCTGCGAAGTGGTCAACACCTTCGCAATATCTTGTTTGACAATTTTCAGGTCGAGCGTGGCAAACGCCTTGGCGTAGTTGAAGTCTTTGCCGAGTGGGTTGGATTCGGCGGAATTCTGCCGCAACGGCGACAGGTCGAGCTTTTCGGGCCACCAATACTGGTTGGGCTTCGGCGCTTGAGCGCCGGCAACGCTGGCGAGCGCTAACGCGCAGAGCAGCGGTTTCAACATTCTCTTCATGTACATCTCCTTGATCGAACGGGAGCTCACTCCCGAATCAAGTGTATTCGGCAACCGGGATTCGCGCGCCTATATCTCGTATAGGCGTTTGGCGATCCGCGGTGTCCGACGTTAACTAGCCGCCCCCTCCGCCCAGCCGCAAGTCCGCCCGATATCCCGTCATCTCCAAATACCCAAGCCCCCGATGGCTGCCCTCAAAACGCACCGCCCCCTCCCAGTAAGTCGGCGCCAACTTACTCCTGCTCACTAACTCCTGCTCATCCATCAAGGGCCGCGCCTTGAGCGCCACGCCAAACTTAGGCACCGCAATCTCCCACTCCACCGGATACACGCCCCACCGCCGCCCCGGCGTCAACACCACATCGCCATTCCCCAAATGCGTCACCTTGCCTGCGGCGTCAATCAAGCTACCCGCCGAGTAACGATCCATCCCGCCGTCCTTCCGCCGCAGCCGGTATAGCATCAGCTCGGTTGAGTTCTCCAACTGAATCGAAAACCAGTCCCACCCCGCCAACCCTGGGTCCAACTCCGCCGAGAAATACTCATGATCCATCCAGGACTCGCCGCTTACCGCTAGGCTCTCGCCACCCAGCATCAACTTACCCAACGTAATCATGCGAGTAAATGACACATAATGCGACGCCTGTCCAGACGCCGCCCCCTTCTGGCTCACTCCGTCCACCCCATGCACTACAAACTTCTTACCGGGACGCAACTCCAACTCAAACCCAAATCGCTCATCCACCGCCCGCAGCGTATGCAACGACTCCGTCAACGAGCAACTCCAGTTGCCGTTCCAGATCCGCTGCCGCGCCGCGTCCACCCCGGCCACGCCCGGCCCCGGCCGGTTCAACCGCTCGGCATGCAAAAACCTCTTGCCCTCAATATCACTCAGAGCCAAGTGCGCCATATACGCGTCCCGCGTCGTCCAAACCGACTTACCCTCAACGCTCGACTGTAACGCCTGCCGAAAGAAAGTCAATTCAAACCCAAAGCGCCGCCCCGCCCGCGTCGCCAAATTCCCCGTGTAGTACCACCACTCGGTTTGGAAATCCGGGTGCGAAAAGTGATCGCGCGGAAACTGATAGCGATACCCCGGCAACGCCTTCATGAAGGTCGCGGCACTCAAAAAGTCACGGCGTCTCATTCCTCGTGCATCACCTCAATTGGATTCAGCCTCATCGCCACACGCGCCGGATACAACCCGGCAATCACCGTCGCCACAAACACAAATCCCAGCGCCCCCAGCATCGCCGCCACCGGTAAGTGAAACTCAATCGTCCACCCAAAGCTCTGCTTGTTAATTACATAAATCAACACCAGACTCAACAGCCCACCACTTACAACGCCGAGTATCTGTGAGAACAAGCCGATAAACCCGGCCTCACACAGAATCATCCCGCGCACCTGCCCGCGCGCCGCCCCCAAAAAACGCAACAAGCCAATCTCGCGCCGCCGGTCGATAATCAGCGCCAACATCGCCCCCGCCACGCCCATCACCGCCACAAAAATCGCCACCGCCTCCAGGGCGTAAGTCACGGCGAAAGTCTGATCGAAGATCCGCACCGCCTCCCGCCGCAGCGTGCTGTTCTCAAATACAACGATCCGCCGCGGCGCGTAAGCCGCCTCAACCCCCGCCCGCATTGCCACGCGGTCCGCCTTCGGGTCGCAATAGACAGCCAAGGTCGCCGCCTCGGAATCCGGCACATACTTCCGCAACACCGTCTGGTCCAGCACGATGTACCCGTTCTCGCTCGTGTAATCGAGATAGATCCCCGCGACGCGAAAGCTGGGCCGCGCCATGCCAAGCGGCAGCTCGATGCGATCTCCCACCCGCACATGATGCTTTTCGCTAAACGGCTCGCTCACGATCACCGCCTCACCCGCCAGCATCTGCCGGATCGCTTCTTCCTTGTTGCCGCTCTTCAACGTCGTTCGGTTGTAGCGCATCTGCGCCCGAACGTCCCCCGCCGCCAGGATCGCCGGCAGCCCCTCATATCGAATCGGATAGGCGCGAAATCGATCCACCGCCACCACACCCGGCACAGCCTCAATCCGCCGTGCTATCTCGTCCGAAATCGTCGGTTGCCGGTCCATCGCCGCATCCCCCGCCGGCCTCAGATAAAAGTCCGCGCGAATCTGCGAATCCAGCCAAGTCAGCATCGTCTCGCGAAAGCTCCCCACCATGATTCCCACGCTCGTCATCATCCCAATCGCCGTCGCCAACGCTGCCACCAGCACGCTGCTGCGCCGCAACGCGCCGGCCAGGCTTCTGC
>JANXUM010000540.1 GCA_025356215.1 Bryobacter sp.
CGTCCCTCGATTATCAGCCAAGCGCTGTCTCAAGTAAGATGATGACCCGCGAAGGGATCATAGCCCGGCTGAAAGAGCACGAAGCGACGCTCCGACAGCGCGGCGTACTCCACGCCGCCCTCGCGCTATCAATCGCAAGCAAGTCCTCTGGTGTGAATTCCAACTCCGTCGCACCGCAATCCGCCCAGACCCACGCTGCCGAATCCCCTCACCTTCAACCTCCCGACCGGCTCAATTCGCCCCATCAGCGATAGACTGAAAACGTGAGGAAATTGCGCCAGTTGAACGCGATTGAGCTGTCGCGCGCCGTTGATCGCCTACGCTACCCCATCCCAGGTAGCAAAATTGAGGCTGCAGGAGATTTCGGCGTAGACCTAAGCCTTCTAGTCGAGCAACTCAGACTCAGCCCAGCCGAGCGATCAATGCGAATGCATGCTCTAGCTCAAAGTATGGAGTCATTGCGCGGCAACACTCGCAAGCTCAAAGCATGAATTTTGAAATTGCCATCCAGCGCCTCTGCGATTCAGGTGTCGATTTTGTAGTGATTGGGGGTTGGGCGGCAATCTTTCACGGCAGCGCGTATGTGACCAACGAACTCGACATCTGCTACTCGCGCGACCGGAACAATCTCACTAAGTAAGCGCACGCTCTCGCGCCGTACCATCCCCGCCCCCGAGGCTTTCCCGACGGCCCTCCATTTGTCTGGGATACTGCGACTCTGGCCAACGGGACCATCTTCACGCTCACCACGCAACTCGGCATGATTGACCTTTTAGCCGAAGTGGCCGGCGTTGGTGCTTACGAGGACGTGTATGCGGCGGCGGTCGAGCTCGAAGCTTTCGACTGGCGCATTCGGACCCTCAGTCTGCCGCCCTCATCGTTGCCAAAAGAGCTGCCGGATTCCGAACCATCCGCCCGCGTTGATCGCGTCACAAAGGCGCGGGTCGAAATGAATAGCCACGCCGACAGCGTCCTCAACTCCGGCGTAAAACTCGAATCCGATCGGGCCAATGAATCCATCCTCCAAGCAGAAAGGCACGATATGAAATCGCGCTTTACTTGGCTTCAATTACGATACGAATAGCGCCACCGGCTCGGCGTCGCGAGACCCCAAACTTAAGCCCGCGTCCCATGCTACCCTACCAAAGTCCTGCCATGCCCCTCGACGATTCCGGCTACGACATCCCTCCCCAAGGCCTCTCCCAAGCCGACCTCCAAATTCTCTCGCGCGAATTCCCAACGGAATCCCCGAACCGCCGCAACCTCTTCGTCTTTTCTCCCCTCGTCGAATCCCTGGTCAAGCGCGGCAGCTTCAGCCACCTTGCACAAGAAGTCCTGGGCAAAGACGCCTTCGCCGTCCGCGCCATCTTTTTCAACAAAATCGAAAAGGCCAACTGGCACGTCCCCTGGCACCAGGACATCGGCATCCCCATTCGCGATCGCCGCGATGTCCCCGGCTTCTCCTCATTCACGCGCAAAGACGGCATCCTTCACGCCAACGCCCCCACTGAAGTTCTGGAAAAGCTCCTCATTCTCCGTCTCCATCTGGACGCCTGCACCGTCTCGAACGGTGCCATGCGCCTCATCCCCGGCTCCCACAAACTCGGTCGCGTCCACGATCCCAACATTCACCCGCAAACCGAGGCCCAACCGGAGCTCGAAGCCGGCGGCATCCTCCGCCTCCGCCCTCTCCTCCTTCACGCCTCGGCCCACACCCGTTCCGACGCCCCTCGCCGCGTCGTCCACATCGAATACGCCGCCGAGGATCTCCCCGGCGGTCTAGAATGGGCAACGCGGGTCTATCCAGACTAAATGAACATCCAATTCCAACTCCCAAACCACGGCTTCGAAGTCCATCCCCAGGCCTGCCCCGCGCCCGTCCTCGCCCAGCTCCAAGCCGCCTTCTACCCCAATGCCCCCGCCCTGATCGAACAAACGACCACCGGCATCCTCTACCAAACCGCCGCCGCCATCCTCGGCGAAAACTGCTTCCCCACGCTGACCGTTCTCTACGACGAAAACTCTCCCGCCATCCCGTGGCAACAAGACAACCCTGACCACGCCGACCGCAAGCTCATCGTCCGTCTCAGCCTGGACCCCTGCTCATTTTTCGACGGCGCCCTCAAGCTTTGCCCCAGTTCTCACAAGCACGGCCCCCTCACCCCGCAACAAGTCCGCGCCCACTCCTCGCGCCCCTTTTCATCTCCCGAGATGACCCCCGGCGACATCCTCATCATGCACCCGCTCACCATCCACTCCACCAACGCGAGCGAATCGATGAAACCTCGCCGCGTCATCCAGATCGTCTACGCAGCCGCCGAGCTCCGCGACACCCTAGCCTAAAACCGCGCGATCCCGGCCGACAGCATTGCCTTGAATTTATCCTCGCCCAAGCCAACCGCTGCATCGTGCAGTCCAGCCGACAAGATGTTTTTCTTATCGCCCCCGGGCTTCCCTGCGCGAACCCAGTCATCCACTTGCTTTTTCACCCGGGGCTCGTTCGATACGTCATGCCGCGGAATGCCCCGCACGGCCCCATGCAGTTCCCCGGTGAACCCAAGAAAATTCGTAAGTTCATTCCCCCATGTCTGAAAGGTATTGAACATCGAATTCGCTGTAAGATCGGGCGGCCGGTCAAAGATCTTAACCGTCCGCCCATCCTGCGTCTTCTCTTCGCTGTTATGCGCCAAAATCGAGAACGCGGCATCCCCGAAAGCTGCTAATTCTTGCGGCGCACCCGCGCGCTTCAGTGCTCCGCTCAGATGCATCGCATTGATCCCACCAAGACTCGAACCCCACAAAAACACCCTGCCGATTGCCATTTTCCCGGGCACCTTCACGGCAAGTACCGCCGCCTTGATCTTGGCCTCGGGATTGGTTGCGTTACCGCGCGGAGCTCCAAATACGGCGATCACCAGCGGCGGAAAACTGAATTGCGTTTCGTAATCCTGCTTCTTCGGCTCAATCACTTGCGCTACCAGCGCGGCAAGCATACCCCCATTCTGTGTGTCCGGCTGGCCATGCTGGCTGTCGTCCGACGGGCCCTGGATCCAAATCACGATATCTCGCTGCTTCACCGATGCCGTCGGCGGACTGGCACCCAGCTTCTTCACCAACATCCGATCCATCGCCTCAATGGTTTGGACCCCAACAATCTTGTCGCAGTCACGTTGCCCTGCCCGCACGATTTTCCCGCCTGTCCCATTCAGCGCGGGCGTGTTCTTAAACTCAAACACCGCGTCTTCGGTCTTCCTCCCGTACACCCCGGCCAGTTCATCGTCCGGTAAGTTCAGATTGGGGACAAGCTGGAACAACGCCTCCTGCAACGTCGACACGCAGTCTTCTTTGTTGTTGAATTGAACATGCGCCAAGTCCTCTTGAGCAATCCGCTGCAACCTCGCGCGGATCGCCGGGTCTTTCGTGAACAGTTGAGACTTTAGCTGATAAGCCACAGCGAAAGTCTAACATCGCAAAATCAGTTAAGCGCTCCGCAACATCCTCACGCCCCTCAGCATATAATCCAACCCGCTCCACAAGGTGCCGGCGGCGGCGGCAACCCACAGCCAGCCCAACCAATCATCGCCAAGCGTAAAGCACCCCGCCAACATCGTCAATTGAATCGCCGTGCTCAGCTTCCCCCATGTCGACGGCGCAAAATCACGCACCCCCGTCACTCGATTCACATACGCGCTCCCCAATAAGATCACCACGTCGCGAACAACCACCATCCCCATCAGCCAGTCTGGAATCCTTCCCATCCTCCACCAGGCCAGCGTCGCCACAATCACCCAGACCTTATCGCCCAGCGGATCCAGCAGCGCCCCCAGCCGCGACTCCACCCCCATGCGCCGCGCCAACCACCCATCCAGCGCGTCCGTCCATGACACCCAAAAGAAAATCGTCCATGCCCACGGGTGCCGCTCCAGAATCATCCAACCGATCAACGGCGCAAGAACCACCCGGCTCAGCGACAGCGCGTTAGGAAACCAACGCATGACTAACGCGATCCACCAACTGGTCGAAGTTGATCACCTCATACAACGACGGGTCGCTCATGATCTTCGACACCAACGCCACATGCATCGCATGTCCCGCGCGCTCGGCAATCACCTGTCCCAAAATCGGCCGCCCAATTAACGCCAGGTCCCCAATCAAATCCAACACCTTGTGCCGCACCGGTTCGTTCGCGTACCGCAAGCCTTCCGGGTTCAACACCCCCTGCGGCGTAAAACAAACCGCGTTTTCCAGCGACGCCCCGCGGATCAGCCCCATGTTCCGCATCTGGTCCAACTCATGCTCGAACCCAAAAGTCCGCGCTGGCGCAATCTCTTCCGCATACCGCTCCGGGGTCACGTCAAACTCCAGCTTCTGCCGCCCAACCATCGGGTGGTCAAAGTAAACGTCACAATTCAAAACAAAATGGTCCGACGGCAAAATCCGAATCCGCTTCCCGTTCCCCTCAACCGATACCTCGCGCGTCAATTGCAAATACTTCCGCTGCTTCCGCAACGTCTTCACACCCGCCTGCCGCAACAACAAGACCCAAGGCAAGCTCGACCCGTCCAAAATCGGCACTTCCAAATTGTCGATTTCGATGATCGCGTTGTCGATCTCCATGCTGTACAGAGCGCTCAACAAATGCTCCGTTGTGGAAATCAAGACACTCTGCTTCATCAAGCTTGTTGCATAACTGACACGCTTAACGTACTGAAAACTCGCCGGGATCTCAAAGTTCTTAAGATCGGTCCGTTGAAAAACGATTCCCGTCCCGGCCGGTGCCGGCAAGATCCGTACGCTCGAAGGAACCCCATGATGCAGCCCTACACCGTGCGTAGCCACTGGCTGATGAATCGTAGTCTCAAACTGCATCGTATCCCTCCAGACGGGAGTTCACTGCTAAGAATTCGACTGGCAACACACTAGCCTAGCAACCCTATGGAAATCTGTAAATCATTGATTTGTAAATGTTTGTTATCACTAGACTGTTGCAAAAATGCAACAGACTTCGCCCTCGGCGAATCCGCTGTATCCCACCTTATTCCGCCGCCCCGTAGCCGAGTATGATGAGAGTACCCGCCATGGTCCCTCGCCTCTTCCTCATCGATTCCTTTGGCTTCATTTTCCGCGCCTACCACGCCCGCGCCCGCACCAGCGCCCAGCCCATGCGCACCTCGCGCGGCTCCTCCACCGAAGCCGTCTACATCTTCCACAACATGCTCAAGCGCCTGCTTGCGACCTACAAGCCGGAGTATGTCGCCGCCATCTATGAGAGCCTTGGCCCCACTTTTCGCGATCAGGAATTCGCCGAATATAAGGCCACCCGAACCGAGACCCCGCCCGACCTGCTAGAGCAAATCCCCTACTGCAAGCAGATGCTCGAGGCCTTCCGCATCCCCGTCCTCCAGTTCGACGGCTTCGAGGCCGACGACGTCATCGGCACACTCGCCAAGCGCGGTGCAGAAATGGGCGTTGACGTCGTCATTGTTTCCAGCGACAAGGACATGCTCCAGCTCGTCAACGAGCGTGTCGTCATGCTCAACCCGATGAAGGACGACATGATTTTCGACATCGAAAAGACCCGCGAATTCATGGGCGTCCCCCCCTCTCAAGTCGCCGACCTGCTGGCGATCAAAGGCGACAGCGTCGACAACATCCCAGGCGCCCCCGGCATCGGCGACAAAGGCGCCATCGAACTCCTCCAACGCTTTGGTAGTGTCGAGAACGCGCTCGACCACGCCAGCGAGGTTGAAAAGAAGAAGCAGCGCGAAAGCCTTGAACAGTTCCGCGACCAGATCCTCCTCTCCAAGCGCCTGGCGACCATTCATTGTGAAGTCCCCATCGAATGGTCGCTCGACATGGTCGCCGCCCAATCCCCCGACCTCGCCCTCCTCCGCACTCTTTATCAGGAGATGGAGTTCTTCAGCCTTCTTAAGCAACTGGCCCCAGACACCCCCACGGCGACGACATCCGCCATCCCCGAGCTCGACGCCGAAACCTTCGCCGCCAAACTCACCGGCCCCTACGCCCTCTTCGCTGAAGCCGACACGGTCGGCCTCGCCGCCGCCCACGGCAAGTCGCAATTGCCCAAAGGCACGCCGCTCCCCACCGGCCTCCAAATCGTCTACGACGCCAAGACCCAGGGCTTCCTCGAAATGGACGAAGACGTCAAACTTCTCGGCTTCCTCCACGACGCGGACCCTAGCGCGGTGTCTCTGGAAACACTCGCCGAACGCCACCTCCACACCCGCCCCGCCGCCACCGCCATCGACAAAGCGGTAGCCGTCTGGCAACTGCGCGAAGAGCTCAAGCCCAAACTCGAAACGCGTGGCCTCTGGCGCGTCTGGGAAGATATCGAAAAACCTCTCATTCCGATCCTGCGCAAGCTCGAAGACACCGGCATCCGGGTCGACAAAGCGGTCCTCGGCGAGATGTCGATCGATTTCGAGGGCCAACTCCAAAAGCTCACCGACACCATTTATCAGCAAGCCGGACGCCCCTTCAACATCAGCTCGCCGCAGCAATTAGGAGTCATTCTCTTCGAAGAACTCAAACTCCCAACGCCCGGCAAAACGGCAAAAACAAAGTCCTACTCGACAGCGGCTGACGTGCTCGAAGCCCTCGCGGTCGATCACGAAATCGCCGCCAAGGTCCTCGAGTTCCGCCAACTATCCAAGTTGAAGGGCACCTACATCGACGCCCTGCCTGAGCTCATCCGGCCAGAAACCGGTCGCGTCCACACAACCTTCAATCAAACCGGCGCCGCCACCGGTCGGCTCAGTTCCTCCGACCCCAACATCCAGAACATCCCCATCCGCACAGCCCAAGGCCGCGCCATCCGCGCCGCCTTCGTCCCAGAGCCCGGCTGGACGCTGGTTGTTGCGGACTACTCGCAAATCGAACTGCGTCTGCTGGCTCACATGTCCAAGGACAAACTACTGACCGAAGCCTTCCGAAACAACGAAGACATCCACACCCGTACGGCGAGCGAGGTCTTCGGAGTCCCCCCGCTCATGGTGGATTCAACCCAGCGCCGCAACGCAAAAGCCGTCAACTTCGGCATCGTCTACGGTCAAACCTCCTTCGGCCTGGCTGCGGCCCTCGGCATCCCGCGCGCGGAGGCCGACATCTACATCAAGCTCTTCTTCGAGCGCTATTCAGGAGTCAAGCGTTTTATCGACGAGACCATCATCGCCTGCCGCAAGACGGGAATGTCGCGAACTCTATTCGGCCGCGAGCGCCCGATTCCGGATATCGACTCGAAGAACCCCAACGCCCGCGGCTTTGCGGAGCGCACTGCCGTCAACACCCCGCTCCAAGGCACGGCGGCGGACCTGATCAAGTTGGCAATGATCGCAATCGACAAAGAGCTGAGCAATGGAAAGTGGAAATCTAGGATGCTGCTCCAGGTTCACGACGAGTTAGTCCTGGAGTCTCCGCCCGAAGAGATCGAAGCCTTGCGCAAACTGGTGAAACGGGAAATGGAAAACGTCTACGAACTCAACGTGCCGCTGCTAGTCGAAACCGGAACCGGCCCCAACTGGCGCGACGCAAAGTAAAAGCTGAGGCTCTAAGGCAATGCCGAGCGGACTCAGCTCCTAGGAGATAGTTGATAACTTCGGGAAACAAATAGCAGACTTTCACTTTACACTTCTCGCAGGAGGATCTATGTATCCAAATTCTGACCTGTCTCAAGCAAAGCGCCTGCGGCACGTGTCCCATGTGATAGTTTTCATGGCCTGCATAATCGGTTTAAGCGTACCGCTCGCAGCTCAAAATCCTTGTTGCGGAATCGTCGCGTTAGATGGGTCAAATACTTGCGGCACTTGTCCCGCCGGGGCTTGTTACAATCCTGGTGATATTGCAGAATTCAAGTGTGGATCTACTTTCGTCTGCAAGAGCTGTTGTCCGGGCAGATATACCAACAATTACTGCGAGTGGCAAGGTGCAGTTGGCCAAGTCGGGGTATGTCAAGATACAGTGAATGGCAAGCGCTGCTCGTTCTTGTTGCGTAGCTGAAAAACGTGTACACCGTCGCGACGACAATAATGATCAACGCTCCGAAGATCCTGGCGTTTTTGACAGACGACGTTATTAGCGGCGCGATGATAGCAAAAAGATAAAGTGGGTACGAAAATTCTCGCGGCATTATGAAATCCAACAAGACGGTACCTTGATAGCTAATCGCGTAATCGTAAAACCGCGTCACCAGCCAACCCTTATGGGTAAAATAGGGGACGTATTGTAGGGCACCCATCATCGCGCCAAATATTGCGAAACCCAGATAAAGGGATCGGCGTCGGCATGGCTCTATGAAGAAGGTCGACAACGGAACCCAAATGGGCCAGGCGAGCCACGAGAAAAACATATAAGCCAGTGAAAATGTTTCGACCGCTCTCTGATTGCCCGAATGACCCGCCGTCCAGACAAACCCTTCGAACAGTTGCTGCAGCCCGAACAGGACCGGCAGCGTCGCGAGTGGGAGATAATTTCTGTCTCGCTGATAAGCCCGACGCATTGCCACCGCCCCCGCCGGCAGAAGAACCGCAGCGGCCGTAAAACTTGCTTCAGCCGAGAAACACATCGCATTTTACCCAGATAAATATTATTCAATGACGCGACGTAAACCTCAGCGATGAGTAAGTCTTAAAATTGCAGCGTAAAATTTTGAATCTCGTCAGGGTTTGTACGTAATGCCGTTGGGGCCTCGTCCGACCTCAAAAGTGGCCACGACAGCTTGGCTTTTTGGGTCGATTGCCGACACTGTGCCAGCAATGATATTGGTGACAAAAACGAATCGACCATCGGTGCTCGTGGTGACGCCGTGCGCCCCTGCACCCGTTTGGATCGTCGCAACGACCTTTTCGGTTGCTGTGTTGATCACCGACACCGTATCCGACGGTTCGGCGTCAGTTCCCTGATTGGCGGCATAAACGTACAGGCCGTCGCGAGTTGCGTGGACTTGGATCGGATTGCGCCCGACATCGATGCGCGCGAGCACAACATTCGTTTTGGTATCGATCACGGCGACCTTGTTCTCATCGCGCAGTGAGACGTAGACTTTGGCGCCGTCTGGCGTGAATCCAACCTGGATCGGTCCTTTGCCCACCTGAATTTTCGCGACCTCGGACAACATGGTCGTGTCGATCACCGAGACGCTACCATCCTCGACGTTGGCGACATAAACCGAACGGCCATCAGGACTGATTCTTAATCCGTGTGGAAAGCGCCCGGTTGGTATTTTCCGTATAACCTCGTTGCGCGCGAGATCGATAACGGCCACGACGTTCTCGCCCGACACCGTCACAAAGGCCCGACTGCCGTTGCTCTCGACAACGACATGAGCGGGATGATCACCCAAGATGATCGATGCCGTCGGTCCGGACACCAAGCTTGCGGTTGAAAAGACAAGCAGTTGTCCCGGCGCTTTCATGCCTGACCCGGAAGCACCGTGCCCTGGCGCACCGTCCGCCATCGGCGCGTCGCCGACCGCGAGCAGTCTCGCGCCGTCTGCGGAAACCTGGACATTGTGTGGTGAGAGTGTCGCCGGAACGATCGTGACCTGACCGGTTGCAAGATTGATCGTGCTAATTGTGTTTCCGACCTCGTCCGCCGTATAGACGGACCCCGTCGCGTTTTTCATCAGGGACGCGCTTTGCGCATTCGCGGCAGAGATGCTGACCGCGAAAGCAACCGATACCGCCCCAGCCATAAAAGCCCAGCTAAACATGCGCGGGCGGGACCGTCGCCCGTTGTAACAAACTCGAGTTTTGATTTTCAATTGCATGTTGCGCAACCTTGACTTAGCCCGCCTTGGCCCGCGCACCAAGTCGGTGCTTAAGTTTGTCTACAAACGGCAGAGGAGCCCGGTTAAGAGTTGCGGCCGATCAAAGCCGATTACCCTTTTTTCTTGAGCCATGCATCGATCGCCGCAATCTCTTTTTCCTGGGCGGTGATGATTTCTTGAGCCATCTTCTTGACTTCGGCGTCTTTGCCGTTGGCGAGGACCACCTTTGCCATCTCGACCGCAGCCTGATGATGCGGACGCATGTGCTTCATGAAGTCGACATCGGCGTCACCCGAAAATGCGGGCATCGTCTGCATCGCAGTCATCATCGCCATTTTGTAAGCCTTGGTCGACGGCGTATCGTTGGCGCCCGGCATCATCATTTTCATGTCCATGCTCTTCATATCCATTCCGGGCATAGTAGCTTGCTGCGCGAGCACACTACCGGTGAGGAGTGAGCCGACCACGGCGGTTAGGAGGATGCGTTTCATGGGGTGTTTCCTATGCGTTTAACAACGAAGGCAAGACGGTCGAAGCGGCAGATATTTCGCCGCCTCAATCGATCCTGCCGCAAGTAAGGTGAGATGGGGAGAGTACCGGACAGGCGAAAGTCAGTCAGCGAACCCGAGCCTACTTATTCGCCTGCGCGAGGCTTTTCGCGTGCGCATCGGTGGATGATTTGCGAGCTGTGTCACAGCAGCCCTTCGCTTTTGTGGATTTCTCAAAGAGCGGCTGCATATCTGCCTTGCCGTACAGCCCCGCAGCAGTTTCATGGGCCTTGGCCGCAGCTTGATGATCTTCCGCAGCTTTTGTGTGTGTGGTCATTGGCATCGTGTATCTCCTTATGGTTGTGCGCATTTACGGCCGTCACTTGAAAGCGGGATAAAAAACAAATCCTGTACACTTACCGCTATCCGATATCATGCTGAGTTGAGAAGGCTCGGAATCTACTCAGGCCCACGGCGTTCACGCAGCAACGGGATTTTGCACGATGTCGCCGTTTACGGCGGCGCTAATCGAGAACCGCACTAATGCCGGTATCGACGTGGATCCGGTTTTTCTCATGATTGATGCGCGGTGATTTTCGACCGTGCGTTGGCTTATGCCGAGGATTGCGGCGATATTCTTGCTTCGGTGACCCGCAACGACAAATAACATGATCTCAGACTGTCGGCCCGTAAGGCCGCACGCGCC
>JANXUM010000541.1 GCA_025356215.1 Bryobacter sp.
CCTCGCGCGAATTATTCTTTCACCCCGTTGTACTCCGATTGACATCGTTTATTCCTAATCTGAAGGTGAGGTTCCCCATGGCAGAAGAACGACGAATCCAAAAGCAATACCTGCTGGCCAGTGACTTCGATCACACGTTGAGCTTTAACGACTCGGGCGTTGTCCTGAGCGAGATGCTCGGTATCGAAAATTTCCAGGCGAAGATTGCCGAAATCTCCCGCAAAAACTTTATCCAACAAGGTGGTGAGCTTTCCTACTTGTTGCTGCACGATCCCGAATACCGGCAGGTACGCGCACACCATCTGATTGAGGTCGGCAAGAAAATCCGCCTCAAGTCCAACATCCGCCTTGTCTCGCAGTTGCTCAACTCGCTTGACGGTTACCGCTTTGGCTTTTACGTAATCAGCGCCGCGCCAGAGGAAGTGATCCAAAGCGCGCTCGAAGGCATCGTCCCTCCGGAAAACATCTACGGCACACGCCTTCGCTACGATGAAAATTCAGGCGAAGTCTGCGGTATCGATCGTGTCTGCGCCGGCTTCGGCAAGGTGGCCGTGCTCGATGAGCTCCAGAGCGGCATGAAGCTCGGCCGCGATCAAGTGGTCTACATCGGTGACGGCTCCAGCGACATCCACGTCATGCTCCACGTCAATCGCTACGATGGCCTCACCATCGCGGTTTCCGAGGCCAAATACATCTCGCAAATCGCTAAGCGCACCGTCTTGAGCGAAGACGCCCTCAGCGTCCTAGTCCCAATTCTCGAAGAGATCCTCGGCTGGCAGTCCAGCCGCATCCGCGCCCTCTTCGAGGCACACGGTTTCACAGTTCAAGAGTGGGATAAGGTCAAGACGGATTGGCTCACGATCGAGCCCATGGACTCGCCCGAATCTATGCAGGTAACCCAGTGAAGCCCGACTGGATCGGCTGGGTCGCCACCGCCGCCTTCACCAGTTCTTACTTCGTCCGCAACCCGCTCACCATCCGCGCCATCCAGGCTGGCGCCGCCTGCCTCTGGCTTACTTACGGTGTCGTCATCGGGGCGACGCCGGTAATCGTCGCCAATCTCCTCGTCGTCAGCGCCGCGGTTTTCACGATGTGGCGCGATCGCAACAACGCCGTGCACTAGCCGCTAGCCGATAATGGAGCAATGAAGATCCTGCTGTTTGCCCTCGCTCTCGTCTTGGGGGCTTGCACCCAAACGCCCCGTCAGGAAGCCAAGTCCAACGAGCCCGTCAAGACCTATCAGCTTGCCGGCGAAATCCTCAGCATGGACAACCCAACTCAAGTCTTGACGATCAAACACTCCGAAATCAAGGGCTATATGGAAGCGATGACGATGGGCTTTCCGGTAAAAGAAAAGGCCGAGTTTGAGAAGCTCAAACCCGGCCAAAAAATCACCGCCGACGTAAATGTGCAGGGCTACGACATTTGGCTCACCAAAGTCGCGATCCAGCCCTAGAGTGCCTTTCGGCCTGCCTCCAGATCGAGAGTAATCGCGATCTCGTCACCCACAACCACGCCTCCGGCCTCGATCGTCTTGTTCCAAGTCAGGGCAAAGTCCCGGCGGCTGATCGTCGTCGTCGCCGTCGCGCCGCGCACATATCCCCCGGTCGGAGTCTTCACCTCGCCGCTCATGTTGCTGAGCGTCAAAGTCACGCCTTTGGTTACGCCATGCAGCGTGAGATTGCCGTCCACCTTGGTGACGCCGCCGCTTTGGTAAACCTTCGTCGATTTGAAGGTCATCGTTGGAAACTTCTCGACATCGAAAAAGTCCGGGCTTCTCAAGTGCCCGTCCCGCTTCGGTTCATTCGTGTTCACGGTGGCGACGTCGATCGTCGCCTCCACGTTTGATTTCGGCAGGTTCTTCTCGTCGTAAACGATCGTCCCTCGTACATTCGAAAATCGCCCCGTCACGTTCGTCACCATCATGTGCTTCACCGTGAAACTGGCGCTGGAGTGCGCGCTGTCCAACTGATAGCTCTGCGCCAATCCAAGTAAAGCGGTTCCGAGCAAAAAGAATCCCGTGCGAACCATGCTCATATCTCTTATGCCTTTATCCCTTGTTGTAGTAAAAACGCTCGTTGACAATCAACCCGTCCTTCCAGCGTCGCACCGCCGTCTGGCTCAGCTTCGCCCGGTAACCGTTCTTGAAGGTCAAATCCATTTCCCATTCCGAAAAGGATACATCGCCGTTCACCGCGCTCGATAGCACCGCCGCCGAGTGCAGTTCCCCGATCGACGAGAAAAAATCGATCTCCCGCTGCCGGTTCAGCGCCTTGCCCACAAACGGCGCGTCGGAATTTTCCTGCATCGTCACGCCTTCGGCGTACAACTCGTCGAACGCCTCCAGCGCCTTGCCCGACAAAACCATGTCGTCCAGCTTCTTGTTCAGTTCAGTAATGTTGCTCATCGTCGTTTCCTCTATTTGATCAGTCGATAGTTGACTAGTCATTCGTTACGATGCCGAACATCGCTCCACGTCGCGGATTTTTTCGAGAATTTCCAACAGCGTCACGATCTCCGTCTTGCTCAGCCGCGCAAACGCCCGCTTGGACGCCGCCGCCACCGGCCCGTCCACCCGCTCCAACAACTCCAAACCGCCCTTGACAACATAACAATAGACCTGCCGGCGGTCCCCAGCCGGCCGCTCCCGCCGCACCAACTCCTTCGCCTCCAGCCTGTCCATCAGCCGCGTGATTCCCGGCGTCTGTTCGACAAGTCGCTCGGCAACCGTGAGCGTAGGCAGCCCCGCCTTCCCCGCCCCGCGCAGAATCCGCAGCACGTTGAACTGTTGCTGTGTCACCCCATGCGACTCAAATGTCGCCGCCATCCCCCGCCGAAGCTGATCCGCCGTTTTCATGAACGCCACTCCGGCTTCTTGCTCAATCGATGCAAAGGGCTTGGTCTGCTGAATCTCCCGGACGATGCGCGATGAGGCCATGCCCGCTACCTTAGCTGACGCTTACATGACCCGTCAACCATTGACGCCGCTAAAAAAACCGCCGCCGCAGTTTTACCCGCGGCGGCGTCCAAGTCCGTCTGTTCTATCGGTTGGAAACTGTTAGTTAGGCAACACAACGCTGTCCACAACGTGGATCACGCCGTTGGATTGCATCACGTTGGCGATGGTTACCGTCGACATGCCGCCCTTTTCGTCTGTAAGCATCAGCTTGTCGCCCATCATCGACGCCGTCAGCATGCCGCCGGAGACGGTCTTCAGCATCGCCTTGCCATGGCCGGCCTTGATCGCTTTCTTGATCGACGCGCCGGTCATCTTGCCAGCCACCACATGATAGGTCAGGATCTTTACCAGCGTTTCCTTGTTCTCGGGCTTCAACAGCGTATCTACCGTGCCGGCGGGCAGTTTGGCAAACGCCGCGTTGGTCGGTGCAAACACCGTAAAAGGCCCGGTGCCCTCCAGCGTCGATACCAAACCAGCCGCCTTCACCGCCGCCACCAGCGTCGTATGATCAGCCGATTTCACCGCGTTCTGAATGATGTTCTTGTTCTCGAACATCGCTTGGCCCCCAACCATCGGGTTCTTCGCAGAAGCGGCCCCGAAGCTCAGAAGCAGAGTAGTTGCAATCGTCAGTACTTGTTTTTTCATATTGAACCTGTGTTCACTAAGCACTACGCCCGCTCCCGCATTTTGGATTGAATCCCCTTTTCGCAAAAATCGTACTATACTCGATAGACATATAGAGATTATGACCGCCGAAGTTCCACAAGCTCCTCCCCTTCCAAAAATTCCCGTCAAATCCCACCTCGACCAGCTCGAAGCCGAGTCGATCCATATTCTGCGCGAAGTCGCCGCCAGCTATGCCCATCCCGTCATCCTCTACTCCGTCGGTAAAGATTCCAGCGTCTTAGTCCATCTCGCCCGCAAGGCATTCTTCCCGGGCAAAATCCCCTTCCCGCTTGTCCACATCGACACCACCTACGAGTATCCGGAACTCATCATATTCCGCGATTGGTTTGTTAAGGAAATTGACGCCAACCTCATCGTCCATGTCAATGAGGAAGCCGTCGCCGCCGGCACCAATCCCTACTCTCTCGGCACCGCCAAATGCTGTTCGCTTTTGAGGACACGCGCCGTCGTCGAAGGCCTGCAAAAGCTCAACGCCGACGCCGCCATCGGCGGTGCCCGTCGCGATGAGGAACGCTCCCGCGCCAAAGAACGCGTTTTCTCCTTCCGCAACCAGTTCGGCCAATGGGACCCCAAAGACCAGCGCCCCGAACTCTGGAGCCTCTACAACTCCAAGGTCGACCCGGGCGAAAGCATGCGCGTCTTCCCGCTCTCCAACTGGACCGAATTCGATGTCTGGAAATATATCGAACGCGAGAACATCCCGCTCGTCCCTCTATACTTCGCCGCCCCGCGCGAGGTTTACGTCCGCGGCAACACTCTCATTCCAGTCAAAGACAATGTCCGCGCCATGCCCGGTGAAACCCCGCAAATTCGCGTCTGCCGCATGCGCAGCCTAGGCTGCACGCCTTGCTCGGGCGCCATTGAAAGCGACGCCGACACCGTGCCTAAGATCATCGAGGAACTCTTTAGCTTCCGCCGCAGTGAACGCGAGAATCGCGTCATCGATCACGATCAGGACGGCTCAATGGAACTCAAAAAGCGCGAGGGCTATTTCTAATGCAAAGCACCTTACGCTTCTCCACCGCCGGCAGCGTCGATGACGGCAAAAGCACGCTCATCGGTCGTCTGTTATTCGATACGAACGGTGCATATGAAGACCAGATCGAAGCCGTTAAGAAGAGCAAAATCAACCGCAGCGGCCGCGAATTGGACCTCTCGCTCCTCACCGACGGTCTCAAAGCCGAGCGCGAGCAAGGCATCACCATCGACGTCGCCTACCGCTTCTTCGCCACCGCCAACCGCCGCTTCCGCATCGCCGATACCCCGGGCCACG
>JANXUM010000444.1 GCA_025356215.1 Bryobacter sp.
TTGGCGACGGCGAACTACTGGGCGCTGACGCAGACGCTGATCCCAGGAGCAGCGGTGGGGCGCATTGTAGGTGTGCAGAACTGCGCGGCCAACGTGCCGGGGATCGTAGCGCCCATCTTGACGGCGTGGCTGATTGAGCGCACGGGCGGCTATCAGGGAGCGATCATGGCGGTGCTGTTCTTTTTGTGCCTGGGCGTGACGATGTATCTTACCGTGATCAATCGTAAGTACGCGCCGAAGCTGACTTAGCGGACGGTCAGAAGTGGCGCATTGCTGGCGACGCCGCCGACAGTCAAGATGACAGGATAGTTGCCTGGAGCCAGCGAGGGTATCGTTGCGTTGATTTGCAGCAGCCCTACGGAGCCTGGCGTCAGGCCGATGAAGGCGATTGTGGCGGCGCGACCGCCGATTGAGAGGCTGGTGGCGGCGCGCGGGCGGCTAAGCGGAGCGCCGGAGGCGGCCGCGCCGGTTGCAACGGCGTTGTCCACCGCACCTAAGCCAACGCCATAAATGACTACTGAGCGACCGACGGCCTCACCGGTGTCCGCGCCGTTGATCGACCCATCCTGATTGACGGCGACCAAGCGGTTATTCCCATAGCCCAGCAGACCGGGCGAGGTGGCGCTGACCGTAACAGACGACGGGTTGGAGGCGGTGCCGGAGGATTGAACAACGACGCTGGCCGCGCCCACAGCGGTCTCGTAGGGGAGTTGGAGATTGATCTGCGTCGGGCTGACATAGAAAAGAGGAGCGCTGCGGCCATTAACCAGAACGCTGGTGCCGGCAACGGAGGTGGGCAATGGGACAGAGGTTGCGCCGCCGGAAGCGGTCGACAGGTTTGAGCCGAAAATACTGACCAATGAGCCGGGAGACAGCGTGGCCGCATAGCTGGCGAGGTTGACCACGCCGCCGCTGGAGATCAACGGCAGGGCGGCGGAGCCGAAGATGTTTTCGCGCCAGAAAACCAGGCCAGCGGCGATGTCGGCGCCTTCGCGCTGAGTTTGATCGTAGAGGATCATGAGCTCTTCGCCGTTGCCAAGTTGCATGTCCGGGGAGTCGGCCTCCTGCAGGATGGAGCGTGTGCCTTGAGGGGCGCATGTGGTCCAAATGACGAGGTCGGTGCTGCGGCCAAGCTTGGGGCCACCGCACTTGGCGTCGCCGTCGTTGCCGCCAACGATGGGCGCGACCATTGCGCCCCTGCCCTTCGAGTCGACCGTAAGCGCAAAGGGCCACGCCATCGCATTCCCGCCGTCCTGCGGCACAAGGGCGCGGCGGCTCCAGGTGGCCCCGCCGTCGTTGGAGCGGTAGAACCAATTGTTCTCGCCGTAGAAGTATTGATTATCGAAGCCGGTGTCCATCAGAATTCGCGGGTTGTTGCCGGTGAAGGTCAGGGCAACGCCCGCGTCGTCGCCCTGAATGTTGCGATCTACGACGGTGCGATTGCCGTCCACTTTAGCAAGGTAAAGAGTGGTGGAGCTTTCCGCCGCGACATAGGCGTAGAAAACGTTGCCGGAGGCATCCACTTCCATGTCGAACCAGCGGTAGGTGTCGGGATCGCCCGGAACGGGGTTCGAGACGGCCCAGGAGTTAATGGCGGTGGCGATCGGGCCGCGGCGCAGGCGCATGTTGGAGCCAACTTGGTAAAGCATGTAGCCCGTGCCGTTGACGATGGCGAGGTGGGGCTCTTTGGCCGCGCCATTGGAAGGGACAGGCAGACTCGACTTATTCCAACTTACGCCGCTATTGGTGGAAACAAATAAGTCGATGCCGCCGGTGGCATTATTGTCGGTGGCGACGGCCAGATTACCGGTGGAGGAGTCGCGGGCAAAGCCGACGCGGGATTTGGTGGTACTCCGCTCGACGGTGATGAGCTTCACGGTGTTGGTCCACTTGTAGTTGAGCCGATCCCAGCGAATGAAATAGACGCCGTTATTGACCTCGCCAGGGTTGCTCTGATCGCTGCGGACGTAGGCGATCATCGGGTCGCCGTTGCCATCGACAATCATGCGCGTGCCGCGACCAAGAGTGACTTCGGCGAAGGCGGTGGACGGGTAGGGGACGACAGTGTTGAAGCCGAAGGGCGGGGGGCCGACGGTAAACTCGGCGGAGTTGGCGGCACCGACACGGATACGGTAGGTGTAGGTCTCCCAACTGGCGATCGTGGTGTCTGTGTAAGGCGTAGTGGCCGTTGTCGAGAGAGAGGTATAGGCACCGCTCTGGGTCTTACGATCGACCGTCACTTGCTGGCTTCCCGTCCAAGTCAACTGCACTTGGCGGTTGGTGGCAGCGGCGATTTTAAAATTGTCGGGGATCTGGGCGAAGGCGGTGAGGGCGATCAATACAAAGGACGCAATATATTTCACACCTCAGTATACGACCGGAGCCGCAGTGATAAAGTCGAGAGCGAGAGAGGTTTGACTTGAAGCCAATTTACGTTGGATTGATGCTGGCGATGTTATGCGGCGGAGCGGATTTGAAGCGTCCACGAATCACGGGCGTTGCGCACATTGCGCTATATGTGGCCGACGTTGAGAAGGCTCGTGAGTATTATCACGGGTTATTGGGCTTCTCAGAGCCTTACTCATTGAAGAACCCGGACGGCACCCTGTCGATGACTTTCTTCAAGGTAAACGAGCGACAGTACATTGAAATCTTCCCGGAGCGAAAAGCCGACACCGACCGGCTGAATCACATCTCGGTGGAGACGGACGACATCGAGGCGATGCGATTGTATCTGGCGTCCAAGGGCGTGGCTGTCCCCGACAAGGTGGGGCTGGGGCGGATCAAAAACAAGAACTTCAACGTCAAAGACCCGGACGGGCACACCGTTGAATTTGTGCAGTATGAGCCGGATGGGTGGAGCGTGCGGGAGAAGGGCAAGCATCTGGCGGCGGGTGTGTCGTCGCGGATTATGCATGTGGGAATCCTGGTGGGCAAGCTTGAAGCGTCGATGCAGTTCTACGGCGAGGTGCTGGGGTTTAAAGAGCTTTGGCGCGGCAGCCGCGATGAGAAGACGCTGAGCTGGGTGAACATGAAGGTGCCGGACGGGGACGATTACATTGAGTTCATGCTGTACTCGCAGCTACCGGAGGAGACCAAGCGCGGCACCCAACATCATCTATGTCTCGCCGTGCCCGACATCGACAAGGCGCTGGCCGCCATCGAAAAGCTTCCCGCGCGCAGGACATACACACGGCCGCTGGAAATCCGCACCGGCATCAACCGTAAGCGGCAGTTGAATTTATTTGACGCCGACGGGACAAGGGCGGAACTGATGGAGGTGCAAACGGTGGACGGCAAGCCGACGCCCTCCTCAAAAGCGCCCGCGCCTTGAGCGAAACTTCTTTTCAAACGGAGGGTTTGGTTAGGCATGAAGAGCACAATCATCACCATGATGTTGTTGGCTGGGTTCGCCTTTGCCGACGACAAGACACCGGTCCTAAACAAAGATCGCACAAATCAAGAGAAGCGGATCGCCGACGGAGTGGCCGACGGCAGCTTGACCAAGCGCGAGGCCACAC
>JANXUM010000448.1 GCA_025356215.1 Bryobacter sp.
TCGGCTTCGGCATGGGTGCCGACTACATGTTGATTCCGCTGATGGCGGCCGAGCAATTCGGGGTAAACTCGCTCGCTCGTGCGATGGCGATCATTCTTCCGACCGACACCATCGGGCAAACTTGGTTCCCCTTTGGCGTCTCATGGCTGCGAGAGAACTACGGCAATTACAGCATGGCGCTGAACGTCGTATTCGTTATGGCGGCCGTCGGCGCCCTGGCCGTGTCACTCTTGCCCGGCTCCAAACAAGATCATGAGGTACTTCCAGTACAAGACGCTCAGCGAGCTTGAAGCTGAGGCGGCCGCGATTGGCTGTCAAAACGTGCGCTTTGAGCACGACAAGTCAAAGGTTTCGCAGATTCTCGGGCGCAAGGTCCAAGTTGCGGGCCGGGAGATTGGCAATAGCATGTGCATCCATCCGATGGAGGGGTGCGACGGGGACTTGGACGGCACGCCAGGCGAGCTGACCGTGCGTCGCTATGTCCGTTTTGCCGAAGGCGGTGCCAAGCTCATTTGGTTTGAAGCAACGGCGATCCGTGGGGATGGCCGGGCCAACGCGCGCCAGCTCTGGATAACCCACGAGAACCTGGCCGCCTATCGTTACATGCATACGACGATCCTCGATCGTCACAAAGCGGCATGCGGCTCGAGTGACGACTTACTGGTGCCGATGCAGTTAACGCATTCGGGCCGCTATTCCTTCCCCAACAAAACCATCGCTTATCACAATCCGCTGATCGATCAGAAGTCGAATACGCCGGCCGACCATCCGGTGATTAGCGATAGCGAATTGGAGCGGTTGGAGGACGATTACGTCGCCGGAGCTGCGTTGGCAAAAGAGGCGGGCTTCACGGCACTCGACTTGAAGGTGACGCACGGCTATCTGCTCAGCGAATTGATGGGCGCCAAGCTGCGTGAAGGACGCTATGGCGGGCCCATCGAAAACAGGACGCGATTTGCTGTAAACGTTCTCGGCAAGCTGCGCGCCAAGTTCGGCTCTTCCTTCACACTGACAATGCGTCTCGGTTGTTTTGACAGTGTTCCCTATGTAAAGGATGCTTCTCAGGGCAACATCGGCGTCCCGCTTCCCTATCCGCTGCCTTATCCGCACGGCTTTGGGGTGGATCGAGAGGATCCGCTTAAAGAAGATCTCGCCGACGTGAAGACTGCGATCGGGATCTACAAGGCCGCTGGCATAGATTTGTTGAACGTCTCGATTGGTTGTCCCTATTACAACCCCCACGTGGGCCGGCCCTTTGAGAAGCCCGATGACGGCAATTACGAGATGCCGGAGCATCCGCTGCTTGGCGTCGAGCGGCACTTTCGCATCGCGGGCCAATTGCAGCGCGAGTTTCCCGGGTTGCCGATGGTTGGCACCGGCTACAGTTGGCTTCAGATTTATGCGCCCAACGCGGCGGCCGCAAACGTGGAGGCCGGGAACATCGGCTTCTTCGGCTACGGTCGCGGCGCGCTGGCTTACCCGCACTTTGCCAAAGACATTCTTGAGAAGGGCGAACTCGATTCCAAGCAAGTCTGCCGCACAGTCACTTTCTGCACTTGGCTCATGCGGCAGAAGCACAACGACTTAGGGCAGTTCCCCAGTGGCTGTCCGCCCTACGACAAAGAGGTTTACGGCCCGATCATTAAGGAAGCACGCGAGTTACTTCGGATTCAGGCAGCAAAGTAACCAGGCGCACATACGCGGCGAGACCTGAATCGCCAGCCGTCATCAGTTCGGCTTGCCGACCTGAACTATCTTTGGCCCAGTCGACAAAAGTACGGGCGGCGGCGAACCAGAGCGGAGTGTCTTCCGTCTTCAACGGACTGTAGACGATGAAGTGGACCCAGTCGCGGATCACCCGGTCCTGCCAAATGCTGTACTTAAGCCGCTCAGAGAACTTGCGATAAATCGAATCCTTGGCGCGCAGGATCGCCAAGGCGTCGGGCTTTTCTTCCGGCTGAAATTGCTCAATCTCGTGCAACATCCCAACCACGCTGGTCTCATTGATCGGTGCCTGGCTCACCTTGTAGGTGAGCGGGTAGCTTTTGGCGGGAAGCACCTTGGTGATCGTATCGACCGAAATCACTTTTGCGTCTTCATCCTCGATTGCCGGCACGGCTGAGCCCCGAATGGCTTTGTTGAATTCATCGATCACCCCCCGAAATTCATCGGCGCGATTCCCCGCACAGCGAACGCCCCGCCAGTTGGAAGTCAGGAATAGGCGATAGGGGAAAAGAATGTTTGCCCCGCCAGTCTCGGCCATCTTCAATAACGATGTGTGTAAGCGCGTAGAGCGCACGGCATACACAAACTCGCGGTCAGACCCCGTGGCAAAAGGCAAAGCGCGGATGACCGGCTCCAGAAGTTGCCGCTGTTGAGCGACGGGAGTGGAGGCCACTGCCTCAATCGCTCTGCCCACATCAACGGCCGAGCGCAGGCCCTGAAGCGACCTTGCAAACTCACCGATCGCCAGTGCGTTGCGGTAGTAAGCTTTCGGGTCGTCAATCTCAGATTCCGCGCAGCCGGTGGGCATGCTCCTCGGTCGCCCTGGGAAGGCGAGTGGGAATCCGGCCTTCCGATCGTAGTTGTCCCGATGGAGGCCCCAAGCTTTGACCGCGACGGCCTGGTCCTTGCCCGCAAGGTTGTAGGCTTCTTCGGCCAGAATTGCCGTTTGGGCGGAACTCAGTTTTGCCGAAGGGATCAGCGCAACAATGACTGCTGCGGAATACGGTGCCGGCAGAGCCCGCGCCAGCGAAATCCGATACTCCAGATCCTTCGGCAATGGATCGACGGTGGCCGCAAGCGTGAGCGATAAGGCGAGTGCAGCGATCATGCCGCCATGTTAGCCAAAATCGCGGGTGGGCGCACGCGTAGCAATCCCGGTGATACGATTCGATACGAATGACGATGCGTAGACTCACTCTGATATTCGCGGCTTCGGCCCTGTCGGCCTGGGCGCAGACGCATAGTTACTCACAAGAGGACATCGAAGAGGGTCGTCGTCGATATCAAACCAACTGTATCGGCTGCCACGGGGTCGATGGGGCCGCCATTGCCGGAATCGACCTCGGACGCGGCAAGTTTAAACGAGTTACAAGCGACGACGAACTGGCCAAGGTGATTGTCGAAGGCGTTCCGGGTACGGGAATGCCGGGTACGCCCTTGTTCCCATCGCGCGTCTTCATGCTGATTTCCTACTTGCGCAACATGAGCGACCTGACCAGCCGCAAATCCATCGCTGCGGCGACGGGCGAACCGGGAAGGGGAAAGCTACTCTTCGAGGGCAAGGCGGGGTGCGCCGGGTGCCATCGAATCCTGGGTCAAGGAGGCCGCAAGGGCCCCGATCTAAGTGAGACCGGCCACTTCTTGCGGCCAGCGGAAATTGAGATGTCGATGCTGGAGCCCGATGCCGCTTACGCATCCGATTCGCCCCCGTACCGTGCGGTGCTCAACGGCGGCGAGACGGTTCTTGGCTTTCTGCTGAATCAAAATTCCGATTCAATCCAACTCAAGGACGACAGAGGGAACTTACGTTCGTTATTGCGAAGCGATCTAAAAGAGGCTGGTCAGGTCAAATCATGGATGCCCTCCTACAGGGGACAGTTGAGCGCACAGGAATTGGCCGATATCATTGCCTACCTCGGCAATCAAAAAGGTGCTCAATGACGTCACGACTGCTACTGATCATCCTTACGGTTGGCGCGGCTCATGCCCAGGTGACTTGGGATCGGCTGCGCAACGCGCAAAGCGAACCGCAGAATTGGCTTACTTACTCCGGCACAAACTTCGGCCAGCGGCACAGCGCGTTGAGCGAAATGACACCGTCGAACGTCAAGGACCTCCGGTTGAAGTGGGTCTTCCAGGCTGCCTCATTCGAAAAGTTCGAAGCGACGCCGCTGGTTGCAGACGGCATTCTTTACACCGTCCAAGCTCCGAACGATATCATCGCCATGGATGCGGCTACCGGTCGTCTCTTTTGGACTTACACTTACACGCCTTCAAAAGAATCGCGTGTATGCTGCGGGCGTGTGAATCGGGGCTTGGCGATTTTAGGTGACACCCTCTTCATGGGCACCATCGACGGTCGGCTCCTGGCCGTGGACGCGAAAAGCGGCAAGCCGGTCTGGAACATTCCGGTGGCGCGGGCCGAGGCGGGGTACTCGGTGACCCACGCGCCGCTCATTGTCAAAGACAAGGTCTTGGTGGGCGTGGCTGGCGGCGAGTACGGGATTCGCGGCTTCATTGCCGCGTTCGATGCCAAAACGGGCAAAGAAGTTTGGCGCTTCAACACGATTCCCGGCCCGGGCGAGCCTGGTAACGAAACCTGGGTGGGCGACTCCTGGAAGACGGGCGGCGGTTCGATCTGGGTGACCGGCTCTTACGATGCCGAATTGAATCTGACCTTCTGGGGCGTTGGCAACCCCGGCCCCGATTGGAACGGGGATTCGCGCGTCGGCGACAATCTGTATTCCGATTGCGCGCTGGCGCTCGATGCGGACACCGGAAAGTTGAAGTGGCACTATCAATTCACGCCGCACGATGAGCTCGACTACGATTCGGTGCAAGTGCCGGTCCTGGGGGATATTCAGTTTCAGGGCCGCTTGCGCAAGGTTGTGATGTGGGCCAATCGCAACGGGATCTATTACGTATTGGATCGCGCCACCGGGCTTTTTCTGACTGGCAAGCCTTTCACGAAAGTAACCTGGATGGACGGCTTCGACGAGCGGGGCCGGCCGCGTAAGTTGAATTCCGCCGGATCTTCCCCTGAGGGCACGATTGTTTATCCCGGCGTGCAGGGCGGCACTAACTGGTATTCCCCATCTTACAGCCCCCGTACGGGCTTGTTCTACATACCGGTCTGGGACGATACTTACTCGCGCTTCATCAAGAAAAAAGACACTTACACCGAAGGACAGCGCTACCTGGGAGGCTTTCCGGGCTCAACCAGTTTCAGTCTGAATCGCGGGGCGCAAACGAACACCCGCAAGCCGCAAGACGGCCATGGGGCCATACTGGCGGTGGACGCGGCCACCGGCGAAAAAAAATGGAAGCTTGATTTTGTCGACGTAACGGATTCAGGCATCCTCACGACGGCCACCGACCTCTTGTTCACTGGCAATCGTGAAGAGCACTTCTTCGCCTTGAACGCCCGCACGGGAGAGGTGCTGTGGAAGACCTCGTTGGGGGGCGTACTCGCGAACGGACCGATCACCTACGCGGTCAACGGGAACCAGTATGTGGCGGTGGCGGCTGGCAACGCGCTATATGTTTTTGGACTGCGCTAAGTAGCGGGGCGCTAGCCCTTAGCCGCCAAGATCCCCTTGGTCAGCTCCGGCAGCACCTCGAACAAATCTCCGCAAATCCCGTAATCCGCCACCTCAAAGATCGGTGCGTTCGGGTCTTTGTTGATCGCGACGATTGTCTTTGACCCCTTCATCCCCACCAAATGCTGGATCGCCCCCGATAGACCCACCGCCAGATATAACCTCGGTGCAACCGTCTGCCCGCTGCTGCCCACCTGGCGCTCCATCGGCAACCAGCCATTGTCGCAAATCGGGCGGCTGGCCGCGATCTCCGCTCCCAGTGCCTTGGCCAAATCTTCAATCAGCCCGAGATTCTCTTTCTCTTTGATCCCCCGGCCGACGCTGACGATAATCGGCGCTGCGCTCAAGTCCACCGCCCGTGCCGCCTCGCGGAATCGCTCCTCGGGCCGCTGCCGCGCGGCCCCAGCCTCGGGCAACTCCTCGGTTACGGCAAATGACGCCACCGGCTCGTACGCGCCCGCCTGCAGCGATACAAAGACCGGGCTCCCCACGGCCTCAATCTCGGCATTCAACTTGCCCTGGAACAATTGCCGCGTCGCGATCACCTTTCCATCGTCCACGCGCAAGCGAATCGCGTCCGAGATCAGTGCGCGATCAAAACGCGTCGCCAGCTTTGGAGCATAGTCACGCACTTGATAGGTATGCGGGAACAAAACAATTGAAAACCCACCGGCCCGGATTAACTTCTCCAGTGCCTCGGTAAACCCATCGGCCGTGTACGCCAGGGCGGGCTCCACAAGGTGCACCGGCAACCCGAGCTTGGCCCCTAAGTCGATAGCTGCGGCCACCGTCTCAAGCGATGTCTTCTGCCCCGCCTCAAGC
>JANXUM010000467.1 GCA_025356215.1 Bryobacter sp.
TGGGGTAGGCTGTTATCAGGTAGTGTCACCGAAGCATTTCTATGAACATCCGCCATCACTTGCCCTCTGTGAGCCACTGGCTCTTGTCTACGGGATTCGTCATGTTGGCAGTCGGCCTACAACAGCCGGTTCATGCCGAAGGGGTAGATCTCTCGAAGTTCAAGCGCATTGAGCCGCAGTTTATTGCCGCGTTAGGAGACCCCGGGGCCACCTTCGGCAACGGTGCGCAATCCTGGGGCTTCTGGAACCAGGACCCGGGCCCGCGCGCCTGCAAACTGGACCATTACCCGCAATTGAAAGCGGCTGGCGTGGCGCCTGCAAAGTGGAAATTCGACGCGGAGGACTGGTGGCTGGAGGAACACGGGTTGATCATGGAGAAGCCAAGCTTTCCGCTTGCACCTGGGAAATACCTTGTCACGGGCGACCGTGAAGTGACAACTGTGCTGACAATCCATCCCAAGGATAAGACCGGCAATCAGCGCTGGGAACTAGCCAAGGGCGCGACCCTCAACGATGTGACCCACCTGGGATGCCGCTCCGCACGCTATACCCCGGCGGCGGCTAAGGACTCATGCTTGCCCGCGAATGTTCGGGCTACGGGGTTTCCGGTGAATGCAGGGGCGGAAATGCCCGCCGTCAATGGCTGCCGTAAGCAGGACTACACGGTGCTTATCGTTATTGGGCTGCCCGCCACTCGCTGAGTGGCCTACAGGCCGTACGGCACGGTAACAAACGAGAACTTCTCCGGCGGAAAGTCTTTAACATTCCGCGTCGCCAGTTGCAATTTGTGGATCTGCGCCAGCGCCGCCTGAAAGGCATCCGGCAACTTCCAGCGATGCTCCCGCCGCAATTGAGCCGCAAGGTCCGCTGCTTCCCGATCGAGTGTCAACACAGAGAATGTATCAATCACTGGACGCGCCAGTGCCTCATTGGGCGGCGTGAAGCCAGTCAACACCTCGGCCCTTGTAACCACCGAGATTGCCGCCATGTTTCTTACCCGATGCAAGTAGGCCGTCGCCGCCGCCACTCCGTTGAAGTGGTCGATCAAGATCACCGAATCGAGCAGGATCTTCAACGGCCTTCCCACTCATCGCGAAGTTCCTGCTGATAGGCCAGACCTTCGCCAGCGGTCCAGATGCCGCTGGACTTGCTGAGCAGTTGGGCGAATTCCGCTTCCTCCTGCGCCTTCATGCGACGAAGCGCCTCCTCCACCAGACGTGTCATGGAAGTGCCATCTTTCTGTGCTTTGATATCAATCCATTGCTTAATATCGTCTTCAATGCTGATAACGGTCTTGATCACAATATCAGAGTACCACGTGAGGAAGCATTTGAAAAGATGCTACCCTAAGGAATCATGGCGCAACGCCCTGGAACGCCAACCGTGGTCATCGTAGGACGACCGAACGTGGGCAAGTCCACTCTTTTCAACGCAATCACTGGTACCCGTCGCTCCATCGTCGGCGATGAGCCTGGGATCACCCGCGACCGGATTCGCGGCCAAGGCCGCTTTAACGACCGACCGTTCGATGTCATCGATACCGGCGGCATCATCCCCAACGACGCCGAGCTGATTCCCGCCAACATCCTCAAGCAGGCCAAAGTCGCCTTTGAGGAAGCGACGCAGATCATCTTTGTGATCGATGGCCGCTCAGAGATCACCGGTACAGACCGGGAACTGGCGCAAATGCTACGCAAGCTGGGCAAGCCGGTCACTCTCGCCGTCAATAAGATCGATGTGCCCAAGCGCGAGATCCTTGGCTCGGAATTCCACGTCCTGGGGATTCAACCGGTAATCACCGTCTCGGCTGAACATCGCTCGGGCATCGATGAACTGCTGGCCCATGTGACGCGAGATTTTCCGGAAGTGGATGAGATCGACATGCCCGCCGCCGATCGGCCCAAACGCCCCATCAAGGTAGCGATCATCGGGCGGCCCAACGTCGGCAAGTCTACGCTGCTCAATGCGCTGACTGGCACGGAGCGAGCCATTGTTTCGCCCATCGCGGGTACGACGCGCGACGCCGTGGACGAAGCGGTCACGGTGGACGGTCAGGAATACATCTTCGTCGACACCGCCGGCATTCGCCGCAAGGGCAAGACCACCGAGATGGCCGAGAAGCTAAGCGTGATGATGGCCCGGCGCCACATCGGCATGGCCCACATTGTTCTCGTGATCATTGACGCGCTCGAAGGCGCGACGGCGCAGGACGCGCACATCGCTGGCTATGCCGACGACGAGGGCCGCCCGATCATCCTCTGCGTCAACAAATGGGACGCCCACCCGACGCGCAAGAGCAAAGAGTTTGGCGAGGCCGTCCGCGACGAGTTGAAGTTCCTTGAGTATGCCCCGATCGAGTTCATCTCGGCCACCAAGGGCACCAACGTCAAGCGGCTCTTTGAACTGATCAAGAGCGCGCAGGAGGCGATGAACAAGCGCGTCACCACGGGCGAACTCAACCGCTTCGTAGACCGCATCACGCACGAGACCAACATGAAGGTGAAGTACATTACGCAGGCCGGTGTGCGTCCGCCCTCGTTTGTCGTCTTCACCGATAAGTCGAAGCCGCTGCACTTCTCCGAGGAGCGCTTCATCATCAATCAGATTCGCAAGGAATTCAAGTTCGGTGCCACGCCGATTGAAATCAAGGCTAAGACCACGCCGGGCCGCGGCCGACGCGACGTCAAGCCATAAAACCTAGCGCCATCTCGGCGCGGCGGACACGCTCGCGGGTTAACGCGATCGCCGTGTTTTCAATGTGCGTGCCGCAGGGGTAGATATCCGGAGAGTTGCGCAGGCCAAACTTCAAATAAATGGGCGCGGCCACGCGAATCAGCTCTGGGATTTCGTAGTAACGCAAGAAGCCGCCAATGTTGTCCGGGGCCTCAACGTAGAAGTCGATAGGCGCGTCGATGGCCTGGCGGATGGCGGCGATCTGCGAGATCGACAAGTCGCTGGGGATGTTGATCGTAGTGGCGCCCAAGTCTTCGATCAAGCGCGCCGAGGCAGGGTTGCAAGGGGCCATCATCACGCTGGTCTTGATGATCAGATCGGCGGGGAGGTCGCCTTGTTGCTTGGCCTTGCCCATCACCATGAGATTGCCCAAGTCGCTCACCAGGATGCTCTTGACGCCCAGCCGCACGGACCGCAACACGTCCTCCAGCGCATAGCCGAGCTGATTGGCCCCGCGCAGGCTCAGACCCAGCGTGCGGCCAGCGGGAGAGAAAACTTGCGCTCCCACGTCAAAGGTGGCGCGCGGCCCGACGAAGAGATTGACTTCGATATCGTGCGCGCGGCCCAGTTCCACCATCTCGATGATTTCGGCGTCGGTCAGCAGCATGATGCCGCTACCTTGGCTGACGCGATGCACGGGTACGCGGCGCGCGGCGGCCTCTTCGATGACGGCGCGCAAGGCACGCGGACTCTCGGTGGAAGGGATCTCGATCTTCCACGGCGAGGAGTCGGCAAAGCGTTTAGCCGAACTGGGGGCGAGCGCTGGGTCTTCGGGCGGTAGACCTTGGCGCGAGAGGATCGCTTTGGCATTGATCATTTCGCTATCATAGTGGGTAAGTGGGCGCTATTTTCAATCAATCCCGCCGCTCGCCAATAACTCCAATGTCTGAAAACCGAGAAGCTCCGTCCGCATCGCTCAACGACTGGCTCGCCGAAGAGCTGTATCAGGAATATTTGAACAACCGTTCCGCTGTCGACAGTGCCTGGAAAGGGATGTTCGACGACGCGCCTGCCGCAAATGGCAGCGCCACCGTGGCAGCAACTGTGGCAACTCCTGTAGCCGCGCCCGTTGTTGCCGCTGCGTCAGCTCCCGTCGTCTCGGCTCCGGCCCCCAAGGTCCCTTCTACCACCCCCATGCCCACTACCAGCGACTTGGTCGCCAAAGCCTCAGCGCCTCCTAAAGAACTCGGCCCCGCCGAGCAGCTCGTACCCTTGCGCGGCACCGCCGCCCGCATCGCCGAGAACATGAACCTCTCGCTGGCCGTGCCCACGGCCACCAGCCTGCGCTCGATCCCGGTCAAGGTGATCGACGAGAACCGCACGCTGATCAACCAAAGTCGCACGATGGCCGGCAAGAGCAAGATTTCTTATACGCACATCATCGCCTACGCTATCTCCAAGGCTCTGGCAAAGTTCCCCAACCTCAACGCCGCCTACGCCGAAGTCGATGGCGCGCCTTTCCGCTGGGTAAAGGAGCAGATTAACCTCGGCATCGCCATCGACGTTGCAGGTAAGGACGGTTCTCGCTCGCTGGTTGTGCCCAGCATCAAGAACACGGGTGGGATGAACTTTCAACAGTTCCTCAGCGCGTTTGACGATCTGGTGAAGAAAGGCCGCACCGGCAAGCTGGCGCTGCCCGACTTTCAAGGGACCACCATCTCGCTCACCAACCCCGGCACTGTCGGCACCCTCTCGTCCGTGCCGCGACTGATGCCCGGCCAAGGGGCGATTATCGCCACCGGCGCCATCGACTATCCTGCGGAGTTTCAGGGCGTGCGCCCCGAGACCCGGTCGCTGCTGGGCTTGAGCAAGGTCATGATGATGACCTGCACCTATGACCATCGCGTCATTCAAGGGGCTGAGAGCGGTAGTTTTCTCGCCCGCTTGCAGGACCTGCTCAACGGTAAGGACAATTTCTACGAAGACATTTTCTCCGACCTCAAGCTGCCTTACCGCCCTGTCTCCTGGCAGGCCGATCGCGCGGTCGCGCTGCCCGGCTTGTCTTCGGGACGCGTCAGCGCCGAGGTGGTCAAAGAAGCCGCCGTCCTACAACTGATCCATGCCTATCGCGTGCGCGGCCACCTCATCTCAGATCTCAATCCGCTAGGCAGCGAAGCCCAGTATCATTCCGAACTCGACCCCGCTACTTATGGCCTCACCATTTGGGATCTGGACCGCGAGTTCATCAACGGCAGCCTCGGCACAGCCACGGGCCTGGGTGACGTCCCCGGCGTCAGCACTCTACGCGAGACACTCGAAACTCTTCGCCGCACCTACTGCAACAAAGTTGGTGTTGAGTACATGCACATTCAATATCCAGAGCAGAAGGCGTGGCTGCAGCAGCGTCTGGAGCCGCCCTCCAGCCACGCTCCGCTCGATGAGGCCACGCGCCGCCGTATTTTGGAGCGCCTGCTGCAAGCCGAGATGTTCGAGCAGTTCTTGGGAACGCGTTTCGTCGGACAAAAGCGCTTCTCGCTTGAGGGCGGCGAATCCACGATCGCGATGCTCGATGAAGTGATCGAGCGCGGCGCCAACACCAATGTCCACGAGATTGTCGTCGGCATGGCCCACCGCGGCCGTCTGACGGTGCTGGCCAACATCATTGGCAAGCGTATGGCTCAGATCTTCAGCGAGTTTGAAGGCAACATCGACCCCAATTCCACCCAGGGCTCCGGCGACGTCAAATACCACCTGGGCGCGTCCAGTGTGCGCACTTCGTCCAAAGGCAAAGAGGTTGTCGTCACTTTGGCCCCCAACCCCAGCCATCTTGAAGCCGTCAATCCGGTGGTTGAAGGCATTGTGCGGCCTAAACAAGAGCGCTTGGGCGACACCAAACGCGAGCGCGTTATCCCGGTGCTGATCCACGGCGACGCGGCCTTCGCCGGCCAAGGCGTCGTAATGGAGACGCTCAACCTGTCGCAACTGGAAGGTTATACGACGGGCGGCACGGTTCACCTGGTGATCAACAACCAGATCGGCTTCACCACCAACCCGCAAGAGGCCCGCTCTTCCAGCTACTGCACCGACATCGCGCGCATGGTGCAAGCCCCGATCTTTCACGTCAACGGCGACGACCCGGAGGCCTGCTTCCGGGTCATGCAGGCGGCCTTCGACTTCCGGCAGGAATTCAATCGCGATGTTGTGGTCGACATGGTCTGCTATCGCCGCCATGGGCACAACGAGGGCGACGATCCTTCCTACACCCAGCCGCTGATGTACAAGTTAATCAAGGCTCATCCCTCGGTTGCCACGCAGTACGCCGACCGTTTGGTGCGTGAGAACGTCCTCAGCGCCGCCGAGCTCGATTCGGTCAAGAAGCGGATCCTGGCGCGCATGGAAGAAGGCTTCCAGGCCTCGCACACCAACGCTGAAAAGTTCGAAATCGTCGAGATGACCAGCTACGAGCAATCGGCAATCCCGGCAGTCAACCTCGGCAACACCGCAATCGATCGGGAAATGATCGAGCGCGTTATTAACGGCTACGTGAAGCTGCCCGAGGGCTTCACAGTTCACCCCAAGCTGAAAACAAACACGATTGACAAGCGGGCGGAGACCTTGAACGGCGCACCGATCGACTGGGCCACCGGTGAGATGCTCGCCTTCGGCAGCCTGGTTCTTGAGGGCACTCCCGTGCGCCTCAGCGGTCAGGATTCCCCGCGCGGTACCTTCTCGCAGCGCCATCTGGAACTGGTCGATTTCGAAACTGGCAAGTCTTACTTCCCGCTGCAACATCTGTCGCCCGATCAGGCAAAATTTGAAGCGGTGGATTCCTCGCTCAGCGAGTTTGCCGTCATGGGCTTCGAGTTCGGCTACAGCGTGGCCGACCCGCTTACGCTCGTACTCTGGGAGGCGCAGTTCGGTGACTTCGTCAACGGTGCCCAAGTGATGATCGATCAGTTTATCTCCGCCGCCGAGTCCAAATGGGGCCAACCCAGCGGCCTTGTGCTGCTGCTGCCCCACGGTTACGAGGGTCAGGGGCCCGAACACTCCAGCGCGCGCATCGAACGTTTTCTTCAACAGTGCGCCGAGGAGAACATGATTGTCGCCAACTGCACAACGGCTGCGAATTACTTCCATTTGCTGCGCCGCCAGATGCACGGCGGAGAAGACCGTCGCGGCTTGCGCAAGCCATTGATTGTTTTCACTCCCAAAGCCAACCTGCGTAGCGTGAAGGCCGCCAGCCAAATGGACGAGTTTATCCAGGGCAGCTTCCGCGACGTCATTGGCGACTCGAACACCGAGGCGGGAAGCAAGATCACCCGCGTTCTGTTGTGCTCGGGTAAGGTCTACTACGATCTCGCCGCTGCCCGTGAAGAGCGCGGCGCGGACCACGTCGCCATCGTTCGCCTGGAACAGCTCTACCCTTTCCCGGCGGATCAATTGAGCGACATGCTCCAACGCTATTCGCCCTCGGCCGAAATCATCTGGGTTCAAGAAGAGCCGCGCAACATGGGCGCGTGGCGCTTTGTGCAGGAACAGATGTACTTTGTGCTCAACGGCGGCCGCCGCGTCGTCCATTATGCTGGACGCCCCGAGGCTGCCTCGCCCGCAACAGGTTCCTCCAAGCAACACGCCAAGGAACTGGCCGAATTCATCGACGCGGCGTTCTCGCAGACCGCCCAACTGCGCCCGCGCCGTGTCAAACTTGTAGCTCGCCGCAAGAAGTAGCCGCT
>JANXUM010000478.1 GCA_025356215.1 Bryobacter sp.
GGCCGCAAGTGGCAGCTCTCCACCGTTCAGTTCGATTTCAATCTCCCGCGACGCTTTAACCTCAGCTATATTGCCGAGGACGGCGCCAAGCACACGCCGATGATGGTGCACCGCGCGCTGTTTGGCAGCGTCGAGCGCTTCTTCGGCATTCTCGTCGAGCACTACGCCGGTGCCTTCCCGGTCTGGCTCGCTCCCGTGCAAGTCATCCTGCTGCCGGTCACAGACCGCGCCAACGTCTACGCTGCCGAGTTGCAAGCCAAGCTCCGCGCCCTCGGTTTCCGCGTCGATACGGACTCGCGCAATGAGAAGGTCAACTTCAAAATTCGCGAGGCCCAGTTGATGAAGATCCCCTACATGCTCGTCATCGGCGATCGCGAAATTGACGCGGGCACCGTCTCGGTGCGCAACCGCCGCAACGGCGATCTGGGCGCCAAGCCGGTGGATGAATTCATCGCCATGCTGCGCGACAACAACGACACCAAGATCCCGATCGAATAGGCGATGGCCGCAATCCTTTGGCTGCTCGCGCTCGGGACGGTGGTCTACTGCTTCCTCATCCTGGTCGCCGTTTATCGCTACTTGAGCGTGCCGCCGCCCGCTGGCACGGAGCACCCGCCCATCAGCATTCTCAAGCCGCTCAAGGGTGTCGATCTTGAGTTGGAGGCCAACTTACGCACCGCCTTTGAGCAGGATTACAAGGGCGATTGGGAGATCGTATTCGCACTAGCCGACGCGAGTGACCCCGCCGCCCAGACGGTCGCCAAACTCCAGGATGAATTCCCGCGTGTGCATAGCCGGCTGCTAATTGTGGGCGAGCCCGCCTATGCCAACGCCAAAGTGTGGAGCCTTGAAAAACTCTGCGCCGCCGCCGAGCACGACCTTGTCGTGATGTCCGATTCCGACATCCGCGTCACGCCCAGCATGCTCTCCACCATCGCCGCCGAATTCTCATCCAACCCCAAGCTCGGCCTCGCCACCTGCCCATACCGCGCCGTAGGCGGCCCCAGCCTGTGGTCACAGACGGAAGCCTTGGGCATGAACACGGAATTCATCTCGGGTGTCTTAGTCGCGCGAATGCTGGAAGGTATGAACTTCACTCTCGGCCCGACCGTGGCCGCGCGCAAGATGGCGATCGCGGCCGCCGGTGGCTGGGCGGCCCTGCAAAATTACCTCGCCGAGGACTTCGTTCTTGGCCAGCGCGCCACGGCCAAAGGTTGGCGATCGATCCTGTCCAGCTACGTGGTCGAACATCGCATCGGCTCTGAAGACCTGGCCAAGAACTTCGCCCATCGCCTGCGCTGGAATCGCTCCACCCGCCGTTCGCGTCCCTTCGGCTACATCGGCCAGCTCTTCACAAATCCGCTGCCGCTCTTTCTCGCCGTCTGGCCGCTCACCGGTTTTGAACTCGGCTTCCTCGGCGCGGCCATCATGCTCCGCTTGACGGTTGCCTTCGCCGCTCAGAACGGCGTTCTGAACGACCAGTTCCGCCCGCGCGATTTCTATCAATTACCGTTGCAGGATTTCTTAAGCTTCGGCTTCTGGATCGCCGGCTTTTTCGGCAACACTGTTCACTGGCGCGGGCGCGTCTATCGCCTCCACCGGGACGGCACCTTTACGCTGGTTGGCACCGCATGAAAGATCGCCGGAGACCGTCTATCCTTGCCGACGCCACCCCAAGTGGGTCTGCGCCCTCGCCAATAGGCAAAGCGATAGCTAGACGGCTTCCACCAGTTCGAAGTGCGATGGTTCGGAAATCGGGTCGCCGTCTTCGCGCATTGAGAGAAGGTGCATTCCCATCGCCTTCGCCATTCGGGCCCTGGTTTCTTCGAGGGTGCGACCGGTCGCAACGCAACCTGGAAGATCGGGTGCCTAGGCCCCGTAGCCGGTCGAAGACTTTTCGAAAAGTACCGGAAATTTGTTCATGGAATGTCCGCTTGCTTCATTATAGACTTCAATGTTTTCGATGGCATCTCATCGGCTTCGTGCCCGGCGACGCTAACCTTTCCCGCAGTCTGGCATAGATCACAACTGATCGCGTCGTGTAGAGCGATGGCGGCCATTCTGCGCGACCGAGAAGACTAGCCTCGCCCTGCCCAATCTGGCAGTGCCCTTTGATTGGGTCTTTTCGCCCCCCGCTGCTAAACTAGTAGAGAAAAAGAATATATATGGTCGACGCCGTTCTCGCAAAGATCTTCGGTACCAAGCACGAGCGTGAAGTCAAACGCATCAGGCCCAAGGTCGAAGCGATCAATAATCTCGAGCCCGAGCTCAAAAAGCTCTCCGACGCGGAGCTCGCCGCAAAGACAAACGAATTCAAACAGCGCGTCGCCAACGGCGAAACACTGGACGACCTCCTTGTCGAAGCCTTCGCCGTCTGCCGCGAAGCGGGCCGCCGCGTCCTCAACATGCGCCATTTCGATGTACAGCTCATCGGAGGCGCCGTCCTCCACGGCGGCAATATCGCTGAAATGCGCACCGGTGAAGGCAAAACCCTCGTCGCCACCCTACCCTGCTATCTCAACGCCCTCTCCGGCAAAGGCGTCCACGTCATCACCGTCAATGACTACTTGGCTAAGCGCGACTCTGAATGGATGGGGCGCCTCCACAAGTTTCTCGGTCTGAGCGTCGGCTGCATCGTCCACGACATCACCGAGCAAGAGCGCCGCGACGCCTACCAGTGCGACATCACTTACGGCACCAACAACGAGTTCGGCTTTGATTACTTGCGCGACAACATGAAGTTTCGTCTCGAGTCCTGCGTCCAGCGCGAGCACAACTTCGCCATCGTCGACGAAGTCGACTCGATCCTCATCGACGAGGCCCGCACCCCCCTCATCATCTCGGGGCCGAGTGAGGAATCCACCGACAAGTACTACCGCATCAACACGATCATTCCCAAGCTGGTGCGCGGCGAAGTCATCGAAGGCAAAGAGCCTGGCGAGAAGTACTTCACTGGCGATTACACGGTTGACGAGAAGCAGCGCAACGTGGCTCTCACCGAAGAGGGTGTGCACAAAGTTGAGCGATTGCTTAACTGCGGCAACCTCTATGACATCGAGAACATGGAACTCAACCACCATGTCCAACAGGGCTTGAAGGCCCTGGTGCTCTATCAGCGCGATCGTGAATACGTCGTGCAGAACGGAGAAGTGGTCATCGTCGACGAATTCACCGGCCGCCTCATGCCGGGCCGCCGCTGGTCCGACGGGTTGCACCAGGCCGTCGAAGCCAAGGAAGGCGTCAAGATCGAACGCGAGAACCAGACCCTCGCCACAATTACCTTCCAGAACTACTTCCGCATGTATTCCAAGCTGGCCGGTATGACCGGCACGGCTGACACGGAAGCCGCTGAATTTGGCAAAACCTACAAGCTGGACGTCGTCCTCATTCCTACCAACCAGTCGATGATCCGCAAGGATTTGAACGACATCGTCTATCGCACAGAGGAAGAAAAGTACCGCAATTCGGCTCTCGAAATCAAGGCGCTACACGACAAGGGCCAGCCCGTTCTTGTGGGCACAATCAGCGTTGAAAAGTCTGAAAAGCTTTCCGCCGCCCTGCGCCGGATCGGCGTCCGGCACGAGGTGCTAAACGCCAAAAATCACGAGCGCGAGGCCAGCATCATCGCCCAGGCCGGGCGCAAGGGTGCCGTCACCGTCTCAACCAATATGGCCGGTCGCGGAACCGACATTTTGCTGGGCGGCAACGCCGAGTTCCTCGCCAAAGATCAAATGCGCCGCGCGGGCAAAGACCCCGAAGGCGTCCACGCCGAGGAGTACAAAACCCTGTACGCCGAGATCAAGGCCCAGACCGACGCCGAGCACGATGAAGTCGCCCGCATCGGCGGTCTCTTCGTCCTGGGCACCGAACGCCACGAATCCCGCCGTATCGACAACCAGCTTCGCGGACGCGCTGGGCGGCAAGGCGACCCCGGCGGCTCCCGCTTCTATCTCTCACTCCAGGACGATCTCCTGCGCATCTTCGGCGGCGACAAGATCCAGGGCCTCATGCTGCGTCTTGGCATGGAAGAAGACGTGCCGATTGAATCGAGCCTCATCACCCGCCGCATTGAAGCCGCGCAAAAGTCGGTCGAAGCCAACCACTTCTCTGCCCGCAAACACCTGCTCGAGTACGACGACGTCATGAACAAGCAGCGCCAGGCTGTCTATGGCCTGCGCCGCGCCATGCTTTCCAACACCGATCAGAAGATCCGTGTCTTCGAGATGATCGCCAGCATCATCGGCAGCTACATCGACGCCCGGCTACCCGAAGGCGTTCGCGCCGATCAATGGGACTTCGCCGGTTTCGATTCCGATATCCTCACCCAGTTCGGTTACAAAATCGACTCGCAGGAACTGGCCGACGCCGGGCGCGAACTCTTTGAAAAAGAAGTCATCGAGAAGATCGAGGCCCGCTACAACGAGAAAGAAGCAATCCTCGGAGCCGAGATGATGCGCGAAACCGAGCGCATGATTCTGCTCAACGTCATCGACAACCAGTGGAAAGACCACTTGCTCTCGATGGACCACCTCAAAGAGGGGATCTACCTTCGCGGCTACGGCCAGAAGGACCCGCTCATTGAGTACAAGAAGGAAAGCTATACGCTGTTCAGCGACATGATGGAGCGCATCGAGGACGAGGCCATCCGCTACCTCTACTTCCTTCAAGTTCACGATCAGGACGGGAACATTTTGACCGTCGCGCCCATCCAACCCGATGAGGATGGCGATTACGATCCCAATGGCGGCTATGACGAGGACGACGAGCCCGCGCCGGTCCCAGTCGCCGTGGCTGCCGCCAAACCCGCCTCGTCCATCACTGACTTCACGCGAAATATCCAGCGCAAGAAGGAAAAAGAGATGGAGGCCCTCCAGTACATCGGCGGCGACACTTCCGCCTCGTCCACCAAGGCCCAGCCCGTCGTCAAGGGCACCAAGGTTGGCCGGAATGACCCCTGCCCTTGCGGCAGTGGCAAAAAGTACAAAAAGTGCCACGGAGCCTGACCGATGATCGCGCCCGCCCTCTTCCTCATCGCGAGCATCCTCCCGCCGTCGATTGACGATTGGAAGCGTGCCGATGCTGCCAAGGCGCAACTCCCCCAGCCCAACGTCGCCCGCGAGTATGGCTTGACGGAATCGGACACGGCCAAGTATTCTTCAGGTGCCAAATCCTTTGAGCTGGCCGCCTACCGCATGAAAGACGTCACCGGCGCGGTTGCCCTCGAACAAAGCCTGCAAGACCCCGGCAAAAAGGTCTTCCGCTTTCAGAACTACGTCTTTCAGACCGTGTCCGGCACCGCGCCGCGCGGCGCCATCGACGCATTTCTGTTCCCGGTTCTTCCTAAGATCGACCGTTCGGCCAGCCCCAACATGCTGCCCTACCTGCCATCCAGGAATCGCGTTGCCGGTACAGAACGTCTGATCCTCGGCCCTGAGTCGTTGCGCGCTTACGAGCCGCGCATTCCGGTCGCGGCGGCTGGCTTTGACTTTGCGGGCGAACTGCAATTGGCGCAATATTCGACACCCGATGGCGCAGCGGTCATGGCTGTCTTCCGTTTCCCCAACCACGCCATCGCCCGCCAGCAATTTGCGGAACTCGAGAAGCTTGGTACCGCCGTCCGTCAGGGCCCGTTGGTCTCACTCGTCCTGCCCGCGGCAGGAGCCAAGCTGAGCCCCAAAACAGCGCAGGGCCTCGCCAACCTCCTCGTCTACAAAGCCGAACTCGTTATGGACAAGAAGCCCGATAAGCCGCAGCCCAATCCGGCGGCCTTTCTGGTCAACGTCTTCAAGCTCTGCGGTCTACTGCTCGCGCTCTGCCTTGGCCTGGGGCTCATCTTCGCGCTATTCCGCGCCTACGGCCGACATTGGTCCGGTAAGGACAACGAGCCCGAGATGACCAGCCTCGGGATCTAGGCGAGGGCTTGCCACAGGGGTGGCGACGCGCAGAACACACGAACAGCCCGTTGCGATGTCGACATTATGAGATCTGCCACGAGCTCAGTCCAGCCCATTTCTCACCTCTGCGGCGCGTAGGAGTTCAACCTCCCCGCCCAACGGCTCAGAAGTTGAGCTTCAGAGCCAACTGGACGTTACGCGGCGAGTTGGCCGTGTTGGTAATCGTCCCAAAAACACCCGCCGCGGTGACATTGTTGTTCGGCGATGCCCATTGCGGAGAGTTGGTGAGATTGAAGGACTCGGCGCGGAACTGCAGGCCGGCCCGTTCTTTAATCCGGAAATTCTTGAACAGCGAGAAGTCCAGGTTGTGGTTGCCCGGGATGCGGACATTGGAGATAAAGCGGCCGACGTTGCCAAAGGTGTAGATCGGCGCCTGGCTGTAAGTGCTCGTGTCGAAGTACGAATTGATCCGGTCGGCGATTGCGCCGCTCTTGGCCGCCGAGATGCCGTTGGTGTTGGGCCGTTGGCCGGGCGAGCCGATGTTGGTGTTGTTGCCGCCGTTGCTGATCGCCAGGGGCGTACCCTTGGCGAAGGTGGCAATGCCGTTGATCTGCCAACCGCCCAGCACCATGTCGAAAGGCTTGGCCATGTTAGTCAGAAATGAGCGGCCCTTGCCAAAGGGTAGATCGTAGTTGGCGCTGATGACAAGACGGCGGCTAACATCCTGGGCGGAAATCGACTTCTCGCACTTGCGGCAATAGAAGTCCTGCTTGGTGCCGGCGGCCCCGAGAAAAGTAACCACTTGTGAGGCATCGTCAAGAAGCTTGGATCCCGTGAAGCTCATCAATGTGCTTAATCCCTTGGAGAAGCGTTTCTCCGCCGACAATGTCAGGCCGTGATAGATCGAGTTTGCCTGCGGCTTACGGAACCCGTTGACGTTTTGATACTGCGGGTACGCGGAGAGCAGGAAGCGCTGTTGGATCGTAGCTTGTGCGTATGGGGAGTTGGGCGTCGTAATGATGCCGAAAAATGGATTGGCCACCTGCGCCGTGAGGCCGCTGCCACGCGAAAGGAAGGAGGCGGGCAACTGGTTGTACGTCAAATTGCTTTCTCCATCGATGAGGTGGTTCCCCTTGCTTCCAAGGTAACCGGCCTCCAGTACCCAGTCGCCTTTGACCTGATGCTGGATGTTGAAATTCCATTGCTGGACGATCGGATTGGCGTTGTCGATGAAGAAACTGTCGCCGATGGAATTACCGACGTCGGTCAGCGCCCCACTGTATGGGCCAGCCTTGGCGCCTTGCGGAAGGTTGAAGCCGCCCGGTGAGGGATTGCTCAAATTGGCGACGAAGGTTTTCCCGTTGTCGAAGGTGGGGTTGAAGGTGGTGCTGGTCTGAAAGCCCTGCACTCCGCCGCTACCGGAAGTGCCGGCGGCCTGAAGAGCCGAAGGCGAGTAGAGAATACCGTAAGCGCCCCGGAACACGGTTTTGTCGAACGCATGATAGGCAAAGCCGAAGCGCGGGCCCCAATTGTTGAGGTCGGTGGAGGTCTGGCGGCGACCGAAGTCCCCGTTACCGGTGAACTTGAGCGCGCCCCTGAGGTTGCCGCAATTCGGGCAAGTGGCGCTGGCGGCAACTTGGCCTTGCAGCGGCGAGGCGGCGTTGGAATCCCAGTAACTGAGTCGGTTGTAGCGCTCTGTGCGCGGCGAATCCAAGTCGTAACGCAAGCCAATGTTTAACGTGAGTTTCTTAGTCACGCGCCAATCGTCCTGGACGTAGGCACCCGCATAAGCGCTGGCTGTAGCGGCGTCGAAACTATGCGACATCGATCCGCCATTGCTGGGCAGGCCAAACAGGAAGGTGGCGAAGCCGTTGCCTTCCGTTGTGACGGCGGCCGCGTTGACCACACGCTGGGTGTAGCCTGCGCCAAAACTGAAGGCCCCGTCGGGGTTGCCGAGCTGCGTGAAATTCAAGAAAAATTTACGCCACTCGCCACCGGCGCGGAGGGTATGTTTGGAAAAAACCTTCGTGACGTCGCCGCGGATGATGTGGGAGGAGGGGCGGTTCAACAATGTGGTGAAGGTGGCTTGGCCGAGGTTGGACAAGTTGGTGTTGCCGCCAAAGCTGAAGTTCGGAAACTCATAGTTGGAAAGGCCGGCGGCGTCGCTGTAGGCCTTGGAAAACCCGAGCGAGGCGGGCGTGGTGCCCTGCGAGAATGGGTAACGAATCCCGACGTTCCGGGCGAAGCCGTAGTTGAAATTGACTACCGTGGTGGGCGACGCCGTGTAGACTCCGTTCACCGTCACGTTGTATTGATCGCTCACGTTGGGACCGTCGCCGATGGAGGTGCCGATCGTGCCGAAGCCATTCAGCGGGACACTCTCCGTGTGACCATAAGAGCCACGCGCAAAAAGACGGAATTTATCAGAAAAATTATGATCGATTCGCGAATCGAACTTGTCGTCGTCAGCTACTCCCTTGCCCGATACGAAGTAATTGTTCTGCATCGTGAAGGCGTTGGTGGGAGTGGCGTTGGGTTTCGGGTAGTACTTGAGCAAATTCTTGGCAAGGGGGTCGATTCGATTCCCAGGAACGATGTTGCCCGCCAGGGGGGTGCGGATGTTGTTGGAATCGGCGCTAAAGGGATCGTAAAGGACAATCGCGGCGCCGCTCCCGTTGCGGAGATTTGAAAAGTCACCGTTGATCCAGGAATCGATCGGGACGCTGGCTTGGCTGGAAGTGCCGCGGCGGGCGCGCTGAGTTTGTTCGCTAAAGAAGAAGAAGGTGCGGTTCTTGCCGTCGTAGAGTTTGGGGATCGAGATTGGACCGCCGATCGTGCCGCCAAACTGATTCTGCTGGAAGGCGGCCAGCTTTACGCCATTCCGGTTGTTGGACCAGGTGTTTGCATCGAGCTTGCTGTTGCGCAAGAAGTTGTAAGCGGATACGTGAATTTGATTGGTGCCGCCACGGGTGGCCACGCTGATGACCCCGCCGCCGGTGCGCCCATACTGAGCTTCCAGAGCGTTGGTTATGACCGCGAATTCCTGGACGCTGTCGACGATGGGTGTGTAACCGGTTTGGAGGTTGCTCACGTTGTTTTCCGGCAAGATCACACTGGTGCCGTCGATGGTGATTTCGTTGGTGGCGTTTCGCCCGCCGCTAATAAACGGAGTGGAGCCGCCACCGCCCGGGATGACGCCGGCGGCGAGGGTAGCCAAACCAAACGGGTTGCGGCCATTGAGCGGGAGGTCGGCAATCTGCCTTGTCCCGATCACCCTGGCGACTGCGGAAGACTCCGTCGAAAGTTGCGCGGCGGAGGCCGCGACCTCGACCGTACTAGCAACGTCGCCCACCTTGAGGCCCACCTCAAGGGTAACGGTCTGCTGGACGTTAATTCGGAGATCGCTCTGCACGTATTGCTGGAAACCACTCTTCTCCACCTTGACCCGGTAGACGCCAGGCACGACAAAGCCTTGATAGAACCGGCCTTCGGCGTTTGTGGTCATGCTTGTGCGCAGGCCGGTGTCTTGATTCTCGACACTGACTTTCGCCCCCGCGATGAGGGCGCCGGTTGGATCGGCCACCCGGCCATTGAGGATGCCAGCGGCTGTTTGACAATACAGCGACGCTGTCAAAGCAAAGGAAACGATTGAGAAGCGAACTAGGCTCAGAAGCATGCCCCGACCCTATCTCGATATGATAAGCTTCGCAAGGGAATGAACGAAGTTTTACCTGTGAATTTACAGGGAAGGCTTCGCCAAGCCTTTGAAGGATAAGTACTTATGGCAACTCAACGCGAGGAGCGATCCACAGCGGTTGTGGCATCCAACGATGTACGCTGGCTTCTCATCCAAAGGATTCTCGGCAGTGCACTGTTTCAGCGATCCGTCCGGCTGCGCCAGTTTCTATCGTTCGTAGCCGAACACGCCGTGTTACATCCCGATGTAACATTGACTGAACATCAAATTGGGTGTGCTGTTTTCGGGAGACCAGAGACATACAGCACCGCTGAGGACAACATCGTAAGAGTGCACGCGAGACAATTGCGCGCGCGATTGGAAGAGTACTTTGCCGGCCCGGGAGTTGCGGATTCTCTAGTATGCGAGATTCCCAAGGGCAGCTACGTCCCGATATTCGGCCCGCGCGCCGACCCAAAGGTCGAAGCGTCGGTGGCGGTGGCGCTGGCGGTGCCGCTGACCGGGACGCGGAGTTGGAATTTGACGACGCTCGCTATGATCGTGCTGTCGGCGTTGGGTTGCGGTTATTGGCTGCGGGGCGTTGCGCCAGTGTCGGCCTTGCCGCCGCCTTCGTGGTTGCTGGACCGCGTTTTCACCTCAGGTAAGGCGGCGCGGATGGTGGTCCCCGATTCGAGCTTTGGACTGTTACAAGGCTTTCTAGGCCGCAACTTGGGGTTGAACGACTATCTGAAGCCCGGTTATCCAGATTCGCTGGGCTGGCCAGTGCAACTTGGGGAGGCCTATGTGGAGAGGGCCAAGGCCGTCGCGTCGCGGCCTTACGCCACTTACTCGGAAGTGGTGATGTCGGCGCGGCTTGCAGCCGAAGCGGAACGCCGTGGATGGCAAATGACAGTCGCCCATCCAAGGTCGTTAACGGTGCGAGATCTGAATCAGGGGAACTTTTTACTACTGGGAAGCCCAAGATCAAACCCATGGACGGCGATCTATGAAGCGGGCATGAACTTCCAGTCGACCAATTTACCGGCTGGCGGACGAGGAGGAATCAAGAATCTGGCCCCGGTGTTGGGCGAGTCTTCGCTTTACCTACCGGACGCGGCGAATGGCTTTCCGGGCGAGGTGTACGCGCTTGTTTCGTTACATGCCCTGAAGTCGGGGACAATCTTGACGCTGGCTGGCACCAACATGGAGGGGACCGAGGCGGCTTGGGATTTTGTGTACTCGGTTGAGCAAGGCGAAACGTTGCTCCGAAGGCTGCGGATGGCAGAGGCGCCCAAAAAGAACTTTATCCTCGAAGTGGTGTTGCGGAGCCACGCGTTGGCGGGAGCACCGCGCGACACGACGATTGTGGCCACTCGATTCCGGCAGCAATAAAGACGAAGACGTCAAAAAGGCATTTGCCGCCCATCGGAGAATCGAGAAACTCTTGCCTAACCCGCCGAGGCAACTATCTATGTTCCTTTGCGAAAGCTTCGTTTGTCGCCATGTAGAGCCCCTGTCCGACGGTTGAAGTCCAAGTCTGCGAAATTAGGACTGGGAATCCTTTTGCCGCGTTTTGGCGACACCCGAGAGAATCCCCAACCCCGTCAATACGATGGCCGCGACGCCGATCCACTTTGGCGGCATGTGCATCATGTTGGCTCCGATACCAAGTCCAACTATCAATAGGGCAAACCCAACGAGATAAATTCCAAATGACATCAAGATCCTCCAGGCAAAGGCCATGGGTTAGAGGATTAGAGGGATCTTTCGTTACATCGCTCTTCCCAAATTAGCCTCCCACTTCCGCCGGAAGCGGCGCATCCTCAACCCAATGAGAGACGCCCCAATCTCCCCCAATGTCGCTGGCTCCGGAACTGAGCTTGCGGTGCCTGTGGCAAGTTCGAAGTTCGTCGCCGAAAATATAAACACTCCGTCGGCGAGAATGTCGAATTCAAAACTCGGAAGGAAGCGAGGATCACCGGGAAACGGGGTCACTGCGATGGCGGCGGTGTGGGATTCACCCCGCGCCCTACCCGTCCGCCTCCCAGCGGAATTTCCACACCGCCACCGCCCCAAACACCACTGCCGCCAGTAGCAACACCCCAATCGCCGGCAGCGCCTCCTCAAGCCCCAAACCCCGCCAGGTCATCGCGTCCAACCCATCCATCGCCCACCGCGCTGGCACCAGCGTCGTCACCCTCTGCATCCATCGCGGAAACAGAAAGCTCGGCACCCACGCCCCGCTCAGCATGACCATCAACAGCGTGCCCAAAATCGCCAACCCGCGCGCCGCCTCGGGCGTCCTCCCCAGCGCCGCGATCAACAGCCCATAGCCCGCCGTCATCAAGGAAAAGGCTGCACAGATCCCAAGGAATCCGACCATACTGCCCTCCACTTTCACCCCAAAAACAAGCCAGGCGAAGGAGAACACCACCGCCAGAATCAGCATCCCCACCAGCATCGCACTCACCGCCCGGCTCCCCAGCAATGTTGTCTTCGACAACGGCGCGGCACGAAAACGCCGCCACAGCCCGCGCTGCCGCAACAGCAACATACCGATCCCCACATCGATCCCCATAAACAGCATGAACTGGATCGCCATTCCGCCAAACGAGTGCGCGTAGGAATTGTACACAACCCCCGCGCGCGAGGTCAGCGCCTCATCCTTCATCGCAAACGGAATCGTCAACCCGCCGCCCCCGCCCCCTCGCGCCGCTTGCGGCCGCGCGTTAAACTTCTCGACGCTCTGCAATAACCCCGTCAACGCGCTCTTCTCGGAAGCTTCCATCGGCGCACCTTCAACCGACCGCCGCATGCTCGTTGCCGTCCGCTTTCCACCCTCGCCGCCAAAGGCGTCCTTGGTCACCGTCTGCATCACTTGCCCTGTCAGGATGCCGCGAATCATCCCCGCCTCCACGCGATGCGAAGGGTCGAACAGTACGATGATCTCCGGCTTGGCGCCCGCTCCAAACAACGCCTGCCCCGCCTGCTCTCCAAACTTTTCAGGGATCACGATCGCTACCGGAACCTTCCCCTTGCGCACCGCCTCGCGCGCCGCCTCCAACTCCGACGCCGCCACCTCCAGATTCGGATCCTTCCCGAGGGAAGCGATTAAATCCTTTGCCGCGCCTTGGCGCTCCTGATCCACCACCAGCACCTTCATGCGGCTCTGGTCCTTTGGGTTGCGCGGCTCGCCAAACACATAGCCAAAGAAACTCCCTATTAATATCGGCGCAGCAAACGCCATGATCACCGCGCGGCGATCGGCGAAAAAAATCCTCAGATCCTTCCGAACCAAAGCGACAAAAGCAGTCATCAGTCGCGCAAGCTCCTTCCGGTCAAATGTAGAAACACGGTCTCCAGCGTCGGCCGCTCTGTCAGAATATGCTCAATCTCCGCGCCGCGCCCCCGCAACCACACCAACAAATCGGGCAGCAAACTCAAAGCTTCCACGCCAATTCGCAATTGACGTCCATTCAGCGCGGCTTCGGCCACTCCACTCATCTCCCGCAGTTCGGGCATCCCGTCAAAGCCCTCCGCCGCCAAATCGATCACCACAAAATTGCTCACTGGAATCAGCCGCAACAATTCGCTCAACGTATCGTTGGCCACCACCTTGCCGTGATCCATGATCGCGATCCGGTCGCAAAGCCGCGCCGCCTCCTCCATGTAGTGGGTCGTGTACAACAAGGTCTTCCCGCCCGCCTTCAACTCTTCCAGATTGTCGAAAATCGCATTCCGGCTTTGCGGATCGACACCCACGGTCGGCTCATCGAGCAAGATCACTTGCGGATCGTGCATCAGCGCCGCGGCCAGATTCAACCGCCGCTTCATACCGCCCGAAAAGCTCTCAGCCTTGTCCTTGGCACGGTCGCTTAACCCCACCAACTCGAGCACCCGCGCCCGCTCCCTCGCCAGCCGCGCTCCACTCAAGCCATAGAGCGCGCCAAACAGATCGAGGTTAGCGTTGGCCGTCATCTCTTCAAACAGCGCCAGTTCCTGCGGCACCAAACCGAGCTTCAGCTTCACGGCGCTGGTGTCGCCGCCAATCGCCTCCCCGGCAATCCGGACCTCGCCACTATCGGGCTCAACCAAGCCCGCCAGCATGCCGATCAGCGTCGTCTTCCCAGCTCCATTCGGCCCCAAAAGGCCGATCGTCTCGCCGTCCGCGGCGTCGAGAGAAACGCCATTCACCGCATGGATCGCCCCATAGGCTTTTTTCAAACTAGCGGCGCGCAGCATCGGTTCCGTTATTATAGTGGCTCACCGAGGAGAACCGTTCGATGGAGACGATTGGGCGCTACAGCATCCGCGCAGAGCTCGGCCGCGGCGGTATGGGCGTCGTCTATCGCGCATACGATCCCGAGCTCGACCGTAACGTCGCGATCAAAAGCGTTTTGATCGAAGGCCTCGACGACGCCGAGCGCCAGCGCAACGAAGCGGCCCTTGCGCGCGAAGCCAAAGCCGCCGCCCGGCTCCAGCATCCCCACACAGTATCCGTCTACGATTTCTTCACCGTTGGCAAGCGCGCCTACATCGTCATGGAGTTTGTCGCCGGCGCAACGCTTCAATCCAAACTCAATGCCGGGAAGCCATTGCCCCTCGAGGAATGCACACGCCTACTTGCTCAGGCCGCCTCCGCCCTGGACGCCGCGCACGCCGCCGGCATCGTCCACCGTGACGTCAAGCCGGCCAACCTCTTGATCGACGCCCACGGCAACGCCAAGATTGCCGACTTCGGCATTGCGCGCCTCAATTCCGTCGCCACCCAGACCCAGGGATCGATGGGCATGTCGCCTGGCACTCTGGGCTACATGTCGCCGGAGCAAGTGCGCGGTGAGAAGCTTGACGGCCGCTCCGACCAATTTGCCCTCGGCGTCGTCGCCTACCAGGCCCTCACCGGCAAACTCCCGTTCGCCGCCGACAACTGGATCGGCCTTTCCTATCAGATCCTCAACCAGATTCCGCCCGCGCCTTCAAGCCTCTTGCCCGCCTTGCCCCGCCACGTCGACGCGGCCATTGCGCGCGCCATGGCCAAGCGGGCGGATGATCGATTCTCCACCTGCGCCGCCGCCATCGACGCCATGCAGATCGCCGCCCTTCCCGCGCCATCGCGCGCACCCTTATGGGCGGCCCGCGCCATCGCAACGCTGCTGGCCATCGGCGCGGCTATCTGGTTCTGGCCCGGGGCAAAGCCGAGTCCCATCGTCGCTCCAACCCAGACCGCGGCCGAAAAGACGGTGCCAAATTCTTTAACCCCGCCGCCAGCGGCGACACCGTCACTGCCGCCCACAACAACATCCGCCGCGCTCACTCTCGATAGCGAAACTCTCGCCTTCGTCCCCATCCCCGCCGGGCGCTTCGTCATGGGCTGCGGTACCTGCACAGCCGACCAGGGTCCAGAACACGCGGTCGAAATCACTCGTCCCTTTGAGATTGCCCGCACCGAAATTTCTGAGCGGCTCTACAACGCCGTGCTCTCCGGCAAAGCCACCGGCGGCCCAGAGCCGGCGGTCAATGTCTCCTGGCTCGACTCGCAGCGCTTCATCGCAAAACTCAACGCCAAGCCCGGCACCTGGCGCTATCGCCTGCCAACCGAAGCCGAATGGGAATACGCCGCCCGCGCCGGCGACACCAAGCTTTATCCTCGCGACATCGCCGCCACCGCCTGGACCGACGGCAACACAACGGGCGCGCTCCAACCGGTCGGCACCTCTCGCTTGCCTAACGCCTGGGGTGTTTACGACATGCTCGGCAACGCCAGTGAATGGGTTGCCGACTATCTTGATCCCGCCTATTACGCCTCCAGCCCCGCCCGGGATCCCCAAGGCCCAGACACCGGGGCGATGCGTATTTTTCGCGGCGGTGGCGTGCGCACTTCCGAGGCCAACGCCAGCTATGCCGTTCGCTTCGCCGATGAACCCACCGCTAAGGGCCCCGCTCTCGGCTTCCGCATCGTCAGAGTCAAGCTGCCCTAGAGATCCACCCCGGTCTTCTTGATCAATAACCCCGCCCCACAAAACGCAACTCCAAAAAACAGCAGCACCCCAAATGGAGCCCAAAAGTCGGCGTTCCATCCCAGCTTCTCCGATAGCTCCCAGCGGTTCTTCGGGCTGATGCGAAAGCGCAATCGGTCCGCACTCCCCAAATGGCTATGGACCCCTTCAAAATGTCCAATGCCCCCGCGCACTCGCTGCCCCCGCCACTCGTACTCGATCAAGTCATACTTGGCTTCCGCCAGGATCGCGCGAGCCGCCGGGGTGACTTCAACGCCCTTCGGCAACTGCGCCGCGTCAAAGCGATGCCCGGCCTCAACCCTCCGCGCAGAGGTCTCTTGCCAAGTCGCCATTCGATACACATGAGAAGCGGTGAAGCCCCCCCACCCAAGCAGCGGCAGTAATCCAAAGCCAAAAAAGATCGTCCAGATGCCCAACCGCCTCCCAAACGCGAAACGGCGCAGCGGCGAGTTCTCATCCCCCAAACCCACCAGCATCGCCAGCGCGATCATTCCCAGCATCGCCGCCAAAATTAGTAACCCCGTGCCCGCCTCCAGCTCAGGCTGCTCCATCTCGTTCAGCCTCAACTCACGAGCGTTCCCACGAATGATCTGAATGCGATGCCGCGTCCCGGGCCCCCAAAGTCGAAGCTCATCGAAAGCCTCCTCAGGGTAAGCGGCCCGGCCCGCCTCGCCCTCCCAGTGCAACTTACGCCCAGAGCCATCCTCGGCCCGAAAGTCTAGCTGCAGATAATAAAAGAGCCATCCGCTTGTCTCCCCCCGCTCGGGCGGCGTGGCGTCAACACGCAAAGAACTCGCGGCCACGCTCACGTCGACAGACCGCATCCGCGCATAGGTCCAGAAGTTCTTGGCCGAGAACCACAGCGACAGAATCGTCAGAGCTAGCAGAAGAAGTCCCGCGATACTCATCCCGGTCCACAACAGTTTTCGCGGTCGTTCCTGTCTCATACGGCAGCCCGATCATACCCGATTGGGCTGCCCCCTCGCCGGCCCCACTAGAAGCGACACCGTCTGCGCATCATCGCGAGCGCGGCCAGCCCGGCGCCCATCAGCGCCGTGGTCGCGGGCTCGGGCACGGCATTGCTCGAACCGTTCGAATTATCGAACAGTTGAAAAGCCATTTCGTTGCCGACGCTGCCCGACGGCAAGGTCGGAATCGCGCTTTGCTTGCCGTTGCCGGGGGGATTTCCCGAAACGATCGCCCAAAGCACGTTCGGGGTACTCGGGTTTGCTGCGGTCGTCAAGTTGCTTCCGTCGTGCAATTCCAGCCAGTAGCTTCCGGCGGCGAGAGCTAGTGCTGCGGGTAAGTCAAAATCAACGCGTTCGATCTGGTGAATGTTACCTGGAATCTGGTTCAGGAACAAAGGCGTGATCCCGCTCACCGTGCCGCTACCAACTACACTTCCCAGTGCTCCAGCCGAATTCTGATAGACCGCATAAGTGATGCTTCCGCTAAAGTTGCCCGGCTGGTCCACCATCCAGAAGCGGATCGCGGTCAAATTGGCGGCACTTCCCAAGGTAAAGTCGTCGGCAACCCGGAAGATCGTAATGCCTCGGGCGCTCGAACTATTTACGTCGGGCGTCCCGTTGTCGTAGATCGTCGCCGCGTTCGCGGCCAGGGCCGATATCAAAAATATTAGTGCGTAAGATCGAATCATGATTTTTCTCCAAACGATTTCCGTGGGCCGAAACCAGAACGGGTCTCCACGCTCAACCTGCAATAGCGAGAATCATGCGCGCCTTCGATCATCTCCTCGATATTTCTTCAACCTGACCCCGCATTCAGGAAAAAATTGAGCTCTGTGATCGATCTCCGCACACCACCGCGCTCCTGATCTTGACGGCCGACCTGGAACAACGCCATGAAAATCCTTCCATCCCGAATCCTCGCCGCCCTTCTCCTGGTGGCCGCCGCCTCCGCAACCAGTTGCAAAAGTATCCTGTCCATCAAATCGCCCACCGGTACTCCTCTCGGGCTCTCCGCCCGCACCCCCAACCACATCGCGACGCTGATCCAGACGCTCGAGCCCTACGTGCCTTCCCTCAATCGCAATGCCGGTGGCGACCGCTATCGTCTAACCCTGCTCCTGTCTCCACTGGAAGGCCGCTCCCCGGTGCGCCTGGTTCCCATCGCTAAAGGTCTCTCCGGCCACGACTTCAGCCTCGTAAAACTGCTCGGCTGTGACGGCAAGACCGTTTGGTTCCAGTTCAACGGAATCGGTGGCGTCGACCTCAAATCGGGAAGGATAATCGGCTCCTCCCACCTTCTGCGGGCCAATCCAGCCCTCGGCGAACGCTGGGATGACTCAAGAAGAATCGACTTCGACCAGCGCCTGCGCCTCACCACGCCCGACCGCAAACAGCTCTTTGAAGTCACCCCCGATACCCTCCAGGCGATCCCCGCCCAGCCGTCAAAGGATCGCGCCAAGCTCCCCTTCGATGCCCGTGTCGACGACTTCCTGGCCTCCGGCGTCCGCCCCACTCCCACCGATTGGCTTGGCCTCCATTCCCCCAAGGACGCCGCCCTCCACTACAAGCCGAATTCACATCTGTCGCGGTTCAACAGCGCCGATGACGCCAAAGAATTGCGCCGCTTCTACCATGCCCAACTCGGCCCGGAGCTGGATCGCGGCAATCGCCAAATCCTCTTGATCGAGTCACGCTCAAGCGACGAGTATCTCAATGCCGCCTTCGTCCGCGCCGCCTCTCAGGGCGACCCCCTCCGGCTCTCGGCGCCCGATAGCTTCCTGATGATTTACACCGCCAACCCCAGCCTCGGTGCCACTACGATGCTGGCGCGCGTCGACGACGCGGGTAAGCTTCTTTGGAAAGTCGATACCGGCATCGACCGCTTCAAGCTGTCGCAAATCCTCCCCGACGCCAGCCTCATTGCCTTCATCGGCACGCGGTCGCCCGCGCCCGACAAGTTGGCGGAACCGATCCTCGTAGTCGTCGACGTCCAGTCCGGCACGGCGTCCACAGGCTCCCTTTGGAAATAA
>JANXUM010000480.1 GCA_025356215.1 Bryobacter sp.
CTCCCGCGGTCCAGCCAGCGAGTACGTCGGTTGGCCAATGCACGCCGAGGTAGATTCGGCTGAGGCCGACCAGGAAGGTGAGACAAGAGGCCAGCAGCATCGCAAAGGCCTTGAGCCGCTTCCGCTCTTGCGAGCGGGCCAGCAGCGCGCCCAGGGTGAGGTATGTTATCGCGGACATCATGGAGTGGCCACTTGGGAAGCTGGATGTCGACACGTCAACGGCGTGGGGCACTAGGTCGGGACGTGGACGATCGATGAGCAGCTTTAGCGCAGTGCTCAGTAGCAGGCCGCCGGACACGGAGGCGACAACAAAAACGGCCATTCGGCGTTTGCCGTCAAGCACCAGATAGCCTGCCGATGCAAACGTGACCAGGGTAAGCACGGCGACGCCGCCCAGCGCTGTGGTGTCGCGGGCCGCTTCTTGGAGGGCGGGCGGGCCGATGGGAGCCAGGCCGGGGGACTGACGCATCGAGAGGAGGATCTTGCGGTCGAAGGCGAAGATGTCGCCCTCGAGAATCTCACCAGCGAGCGCGGTGAAAAGCGCCACCCCCGAGGCGAGGGCGGCAATGCCTATCAACATCCGCAGTTCGTGGCCGCCCAAGACGGCGAATCGGTTTTGCTTCAAACCTGCATTCTACGCGCATCGCGCTCACTCTGATTTGGAGGTTGAGGCGTTGACAACTATTTTGAGGCAATGTTTCTCCATGGTTTCAATCAGTTGACGCTTGTGGCCCGACCAGGTGCCAAGCTACCGCTGCTAGCCTGAAGCGATTCGAATTGGGGGCCGGCTTGGCTGCCCAACGGTAATTCGAAGCTTGGCGAGCGAGGTTGGTATGCAACAGAATGCGTTGCGTCTCGCGGTGGGGCCGCGCTTGGCGGCGCTGCTCCTCTGGAATCTGGCGCTTGGCGCTCAGATGAACCCTGGCATTGGCGGCGGGTCCATTTCCCTGTCGCGCCTGCAACACAAAGTCCCGCCGAAGGCGCAGAAGGCTTACTTTTCCGCTCAAGCAGCCTGGGAACGCAACGACCCGTCAACGGCAGCGCGAAAGCTCGAAAGCGCAATCGCCTTGGACCCGCGATTCTTTGAAGCAGTCAATAACTTGGGCGTGATGTATTTGCGATTGGAGATGCTGCAGGAGGCGATTGCGATGTTTGAGCGCGCCATTCAGATTGATGGCGCAAACTCGCAAGCGGAGGCGAATCTGGCCTACACGCTTCTGGCCCTGCATCGCAATGCGGAGGCCGAGGCGGCGGCGCGAGCAAGCCTGCGCGGAGATGGAAGCTCAAGCAGGGCGCACATTTTCCTTGCTGTGAGTTTGCTTGAACAGGGGAAAAGGCGGGAGGAGGCTATCCTTCATTTAAAAATAGCGAGTGCGGAGTTTCAGGAAGCTAGGGATCTGCTACGGCTTGCGGAGAGATGAGCCGACTGAGTTTGGTGGACCTGAAGGGATTCGAACCCTTGACCTCTTCCATGCCATGGAAGCGCGCTCCCAACTGCGCCACAGGCCCACTTGAAGCGGACCTCCTAAGTATACAACAGGGTCGTGGGCTAGTCCAAGATCACAGCGCCAGTTCCCTTGATCTGGTAGCGGGTGATCGGGCCCTTGACGGTGGCGGGATCGAACTTGCGCCCGGCCTCCTCGGCCTCGTGCTCGGCTTCCGCAACGGCGCGCTCTTTGCTCAATTCAATCTTGCTGAGCGTGCCCTCGGCGATGGCCATTTTACCCGCGCCGTTCTTGGGAAACTCGATTTCACCGTCGTTCACTTTGATCCGGATCATCTTCCCGCTGGATGCGTCCACTAGATTCATCCAGCAGCCCATCATTTGGCAGACCTCGACGATCTTGCCTTTCACGGCGACGGTCTTGCCGAGAAATTTTTCGGGTTCGGCGTAGACACGCTCTACGCCGACGGGTTCTTTGACGGTGAGCGGCTTGCCGAGTTTTAGTTCAGCCGCGGCGGCGAGCGAGGTGCCGAGGGCCATTGCGATGAGGATCTGATTCATTTCCATTACTCCTGCTTGGTTGGTTTCCGGGCCCCGGCACCGCTCTCTTTGGCGAGGCGGACTTTGGCACCGTCGAGCTTCTTTTGCACTTTGGCAATTTCTTTTTCGTCCTTCTCGCTGGGGGCGGCGACGGCCCATTCCGAAAGGCTGCGCTCCCAGGTCGAGACTGCTTCCTTAAGCTTGCCCTGCTTGAAGTAGACGTCGGCTAGATGATCGTGGACGGTGGGGTCTTTACTGGTTTTTTCAACGGCCATCTTCAGATACTTGGCTGCGTCGTCCAGCTTATCGAGGCGGTAGTAGGCCCAGCCGATGCTGTCCAGGTACGCGCCATTTTGCGGGTCGAGTTCAAGAGCCTTCTGAATCATCGTCAGCCCTTCGGCGACGCGGATATTCTGGTCGACGAGCATATAGCCGAGATAGTTGAGCGCGCCGGGGTTGGCAGGGTCGGACTTGAGGACCTTCTGAAATTCAGCCTCGGCCAAGTCCATCTTTTTCTGCTTCTCAAACATCGCGCCACGAGAGAAGTAAACGGCTTCGAGTTCGTCCGGGCTCATCGAGAGTTTCTCGGCGCTGTCCAGCGCCTTGCCCATCTCGACGTAATTCTTGCCCTTTTCCCAGATCTGCGCCATCGAGAGATAAATCAAGCGATCCTGCTTGCCATCGAGAAGTTTGGCGATGGATTCAACGCCCTGCTGCGATTTGCCCATCTCGCCGAGCAGATTGGCGCGCAGCAAGCGCATGTCGCGGTCGTCCGGTGACTTTTTGAGATGCTCGTCGGCCACGGCTTCGGCCTTGGTGTAATTCTTGGCTTGACGATAAGTCTCGACAGTCTGAGCGCGCATATGATTAACGGTCTTATCGTCGCCAGCGGCCAGCGTGGTGGCCTCTTCAAAGCTCTTTAGTGCGTCGGGGAATTGCTCGTAGACGCGCTGCATCACGCCGAGTCGCTCGAGCAAAGAGAGGCGGTTGCCGCGCTCCTGCGGCAGATAGGTCTTTCGCACCGTGCCAGCAACCATGTCCTTCATTAGGTCGACGGCCTCGGCGGATTTGCCTTCCGCCTCCAGCAGGCCGACTTCATTCAGCCGCACGTCGAGGTTGGTGTTGTCGAGCTCGGCGGCTTTCTTCGCATAGATTCTCGCCTTTTCGTAATTCTTCTTCTGGCGATAGATTTGCGAGAGACGCAGGATGCTTCCAAGGTCTTTGGGCTCTTCTTCGACAAGTTCCTCATAGACTCGGGCGGCTTCGTCAAACTGCTCGCCCATGACCAGGCTATTGCCGAGTTGGCGCTTGATCTCGGGATTCCCGCCACTGGAGTCGAGTGCTTTTTGCCAGGCCTTGGCGGCACCCTTGTAATCTTTGGCCTGCTCGTAGAGTTCGGCAAGTTGGGCCAAGCCGCGGGGGTTGGGATTTTTTGCGTTGGCCTTTTCCAACATCGAGGCGGCACCGGTGACGTCGCCCTTGTCGGCGGCCACCATGGCGAGGCCGCTCAAAGCGTCTTCGTTATCGGCGTCCAGTTCGAGCACCTTTCGATAGGCCTTCTCGCTCTGAGCATTATCCTGAACGATCTTGTGAAGCCGGCCGAGCATGACCCAGGCGTCCACGTCATTCGGTTCCTGCTCGGCAACCTTGATGTACTGATCGAGGGCTTTGCGGACCATGTCCTCGCGGATGCGGTTGGCCTGCGGGTCACCGATCATGCGGGCGTAGAGACGCCCCAGGATGCGGCGGGCGTTGAGGTCGCGAGGGTTCGATTTGAGCGAAGCTTCCGATTCGGTGACGGCGCGATTGCCGAGGCCTGCTTGTACGTACAAGTCGCTGAGCTCCGTGCTCATGAATCCCGCTGCGGGGTCGGCCTGGATAGCGGCCTTATAGTATTCGATGGCCGGGTTTAGATATTCAGACTTGTTTCCGGAGGCCGCCGACAGATCGGCGAAGATATGCGCCATCGAATAGTTAAAATAGGCTGCGGCCTTGTCCGTCTTGGCTGGCGTAGCCGATTGTCCCAATACCGATTGAACGGTGAACAGGGCGAGGCTCGCAAGCCACATATGTCGCATTGACTTCTGCATGAAATGGTCCTTCGCTGGAGGCGCTCCCCGATTTTGACTAACAGTATATCGCCGCTGCTGGCACTCGTCGGGCCGACGGCCAGCGGCAAGTCCGCTTTGGCCTTGCGATTGGCGCAACGATTCAACGGCGAAATCGTGAACTGCGACTCGTTGCAGGTGTATCGAGGCATGGATATCGGGACATCCAAACCGAGCCTGGCCGAGCGAGAGAGTCTGCCTCATCACCTCTTTGACGCGCGAAACCCCGATCAGGTTTTTAATGCTGGAGAATATGCGCAAATCGCGCGACAGGCGCTTGCGGCGATTGCCGGGCGCGGCGGATTGCCGGTGGTGGTGGGTGGCGCGGGCTTCTATCTGAAGGCCCTATTCGACGGACTCTTCCCCGGGCCGGGCAGATCGATGGCGACGCGGGCGCGCTTGGAGCGCATCGCGGGGCTCTACCCCGGTGGCCTCCATCGCATCTTGGCTTGCTGGGACGCCCCCAGTGCTGAACGAATCCACCCGAACGACACCAACAAGATCATACGCGCCTTGGAGGTGATTGTCGCCGAGGGCCAGCCGCTCTCTTCGGCCCATAAGAGACTACGCGGAAAACTCGAGGGATTTAGCTCATTGAAAATTGGGTTGAATCCAAATCGCGCGAAATTGAGGGAGCGCATCGCATCGCGCACGCGCCGAATGTTTGAGGATGGCTTGATCGAAGAGGTGCGGCAACTGCGCGAGGCCGGTTACGGTCCCGGGGCGAAGGCTATGGAGGCGGTGGGTTATCGTCAAGCCCATGCCGTTCTGAATGACCAACTTAGCATCGAACAGGCGATCGCCGAGACAGTCACTCGAAGCTCTCAATACGCGAAGCGGCAGATGACCTGGTTCCGTCGCGACCCCGAGGTGGTCTGGCTGGAAGGATTCGGAGACGATTCATCCATTCAAGACCTGGCTGAATCCCGTTTGGAACAATTTCTGGGAATGTAATGAAATTGTTGCGTGGGTGAGGGAACGAATTCGCACGAGCTTCGTACCATCCTATGAGCAACGAGATACGCCGCTAACCAAGAGGCGATCGACGCTGCCAATGACCTGGGGACAGATCAGAAATAGGAGATTTACAAAATGACCAAGAAGTTCATTATGAGTTTTGCCGCTGCCGCACTGATGGTAGTGAGCGCCGCTGAGAAGCACAATGTGACGCTCTTTCAGCCTTCCTTCGTGAACGGGACCGAACTTGCGCCGGGCGATTACCAGATGTCCGTCGATAACGACAAAGTCGTAATCAGCAAGGGCAAGCAGAAAGTGGAAGCGACGATTAAGGTGGAGAGCGCGGACGCCAAGTTCGGTTCCACCTCGGTCCGCTACAACAGCGCCGACGGCAAGTACAAGGTTCAAGAGATCCGCTTGGGTGGCACCAACCGTAAGCTTGTCTTCGGAACCACGCAAAACGGCCTCTAGGCCGAAGCGGACGAATTGAGTGGCCTGGGATCGTTGCTTTGCTACGCTGAGAGCGATGCGGCGATCCCAGGCCACTTTTATTTTTGCCATTCCAATTCTGATTGCCATGCTGGCTTCCAACGCAGGGGCCGAGACTTGGCTGGTAGTGCCGTTTTCAAACTTGAGTTCAAAGATCAGTGTCGATTGGATCGGGGAGTCCGTCGCTGAATCGATCAGCGAAGCGCTGACGCGCGAGGGACTGCTGGTGGTGGACCGCGAGGACCGCAAAGAGGGTGAGCGCCGCTTGGCGCTGCGACCGAACAGCCGATGGACGCGGGCGAGCGTGTTGAGGCTGGCCGAGGCGCTGGACGCCGACTATGTGGTCCTGGGCTCATTTGAAATTGCCGATGGCGCGCCGATTGGCGTGCTGAAATTGACCGGGCAAAGCATTAACGTGCGCGATTTGCGCAAAGGCGGCAACTTCACCGAGAGCGGGCCGATCGAGGATCTCGCCGGATTGCAGTCGCACTTGGCGTGGCAGGTTTTGCGGAGTTCCATGCCCAAGGCCGCACCAGCGGAAGAACAGTTCAAGCTGGCCCGAGTGGACATTCGTCTGGACGCCTTGGAGAACTATGTGCGCGGGTTGTTGGCGCAGGCACCGGAGGCGCAGGAACGATACTTTCAACAGGCGCTCAAATTAGACGGTCGATTCAGCCAAGCGGCGTTTCAATACGGCAGACTTCTGTTTCTAAAGAACAACAACGCCAGTGCGGGGCCGCAATTGGAGAAGGTGAAGCCGTCAGACCCGCACTACCGGGCCGCGAACTTCCTCTTAGGGATCGCGAAGTTCAGACAGAACGATTTTCGCGCGGCCGAGGCGGCTTTCTCGCGCGTAAGCCGCGAAGTGCCGCTGAGTGAGGTTTTGAACAATCTAGGGGCCGCACAGTTTCGGCTGGGCATGCCTGAGTCGCTGGAAAATTTCCGGCGCGCATTGGAGGGGGACGATAAGGATCCGGTCTTCCACTTCAACCTGGGGCTGGTGTTGCTAAATCGTGGGGCCTACGCCGAGGCTGCCGAGCAGTTTCGAGCGACTCTGGATCGAGACCCGAAAGACCAGGAGGCCACTAAGATGCTGGGGCGAAGCTTGCGTCCGCAGGCCGGTGGCGTTGGCAAAGACGACCTGCAGGGGCAGGAGCGCTTGAAGCTCGAGTATGAAGAAGCGGCTTATCGGCAACTGAAAGCCCTGATCGGTCCACAAAAAAAATGAGCCGGGCCCGTTGGGGCTCCGGCTCATTTTCCAGCTTGCGCTTAGTGCTTAGTAACGGTAGTGCGCGGGCTTGTAAGGTCCTTCGACCTTCACGTCGAGATAAGCAGCCTGAGCGGCGGTGAGCGTGGTCAGCTTGACGCCGATCTTCTCAAGGTGCAACCGGGCGACTTCTTCATCAAGAGCCTTGGACAAGGTGTAGACGCCTACCTTGTACAGATCCTTGTTCTTCCAGAGATCGAGCTGAGCAAGCGTCTGGTTGGCAAAGCTGGCGGACATCACGAAGCTGGGATGGCCCGTGGCGCAACCGAGGTTGACGAGGCGGCCCTCAGCCAGCATGTAAATGCTGTTGCCGGTGGCAAAAGTGTACTTGTCCACCTGCGGCTTGATGTTCAGACGGGTGGTGCCCTTGTCTTCGTTCAACTTGTCGATCTGGATTTCGTTGTCGAAGTGGCCAATGTTGCACACAATGGCCTGATCTTTCATGTGGCGCATGTGATCAAGCGTGATTACGTCCAGGTTGCCAGTGGTGGTCACATAGATGTCGCCGAGACCCAGGGTCTCTTCGATCGTGGTGACCTGGTAGCCTTCCATTGCGGCCTGCAGGGCGTTGATCGGATCGATTTCCGTTACAATCACGCGCGCACCCATGCCGCGCAGGGATTGGGCCGAACCCTTACCCACGTCGCCATAACCGCAGATGACCGCGACCTTGCCCGCCAACATGACATCGGTGGCGCGCTTGATGCCGTCGGCCAAGCTCTCACGGCAGCCGTAGAGGTTGTCGAAC
>JANXUM010000516.1 GCA_025356215.1 Bryobacter sp.
GCCTTCGAGAAGATTGCCGCCGCCTCGTCCTCATCGCAGAAATTCGCAAAGCATCGATTAAGCCCGTGATCGGACAGCCGCCCGCCAATGGCATGAAACGCGTCGTGCCGAAGCCGGATCGCCACCAGAAAATCGGCGAATGTATCGATGCTTTGGCCTGAAGCGTGATAGAGCTTGTTGAGCCACGGCAGGAAAAGCTCAGGCCGATGAACGTTCAGCGCGTTGTCGGGGCGAAAGGTCGGAAACACCTTCGCCGAGCATCCGCTGGCGGCGATGGCCGCGTGCCAACTCAAATCTTCCCCCGGGTCGTCAGTGGTACAAACCGCCTTCACACCAAAGCGCTCCAAGATGCCCCAAACGCGAAACTCCTCAGTGGCGAGCAACGCGTTGGCCCGCTCCCAGATGCCAGGTGCGGATTGCTCGTTCAGCAACTCGTCGATCCCGAAATAGCGCTTCAACTCGAGATGCGTCCAATGATAGAGAGGGTTGCGCAGAGTGTGCGGCACTGTACGCGCGAAGGCCAGAAACTTCTCGTATGGAGACGCGTCGCCGGTGCAGAAAGCTTCGGGGATGCCGTTGGCCCGCATCGCGCGCCACTTGTAGTGATCGCCTTCCAGCCAGATTTCAAACAAGTTGTTAAAGCGGCGATTCTCTGCAATGTCCTTGGGCGGCAAGTGGGAGTGATAGTCGAGAATTGGCTCGGCGGCGGCGTATCGGTGAAAGAGGGTCTGCGCCTGATGCGTCTCAAGCAGAAAGTTGTCGTGAATGAATGTCATGAAACCTATATCGTAGCCGAGCGCGACTTCAACCCAAGCCGCCAAGCGATCACGCGGTCAATCCATCGTTGTGGCAACCATCGCGGCAGCACCGAATTTACAAGGGAATTCCGCACCAACGCATAACGCACACGAGGTCTCGGGGTGGTTAGAATCTTCGCAATCAGTTCGCCACACCGCTCCACCGGGAGGCCCTCTTCACCCGCCTGCCTCATGTAGGCCGTCAGTCGGTCAAACACCGGAGCATATGGTGTCGAGGCCATCCCCTTAAGATTCGATTTCGTCCAGATCGGCGTGCGGATCGCACCCGGGCCGACGACGATCACGTCAATGCCGAACAATATCAACTCGCGCCTTAAACTCCCGGACAGGCCCTCCAGCGCGTGCTTGGAAGCAACGTATGGCCCAGCAAATGGGAACGCAAATTGCCCTGAAACGGAGCTGACATTCACAATCCGCCCCGGCGCGCCGGTCCGCGCCAAGTCTGTGCCCAGCAATGGCGCAAAGGCTTGCGTCACCGCCAAAACGCCAAACAAATTCACGTCGAATTGTCTCCGCATTTCGTCCATCGGCATCGACAACAACGGCCCAGCCACCACAATGCCCGCGTTGTTCACCAAGCCCCGCAGCCTCGCCGCGCCGAGTTCGCGCGCTACCAGCAGCACTGCGGATTCGATCGCGTCGCGGTCGGTGACATCAAACAAAAGTGAACTGAAATGTTTCGGAAAATCCGCCCTCATCCGAGCCGCGTCCGCCTCGCTCCGAACAGAACCAAACACATGCATCCCACTTGCAATCGCCGCCTGCGTGGCCGCGTATCCGATCCCGGTTGATACCCCGGTAATGACAACCCCGGGCCGCGTCATGCCAACATCGCAACGCCCATCACCATCAACACCAGCGCGCTCATGATGGGAATGGTGGCAATCAAGGTTGGAAAGCGTTGCACACGCGGATAGACAAACACCGCGGCCAGCCCCAGCCCGATCAATACCGCCGCCAATCCGATCGAGAAGCTCAGCAGTAGCACCATCCCGTAAAGGCTCTGGCCACGCGCGAGGGACAACAGCAGCAGTGCCAGCGCCTCCGGACAAGGCACGATCCCGCCAGATACGCCAAGAGCCCGTAGAGACATTCCGTGCGGGTGAGAGTGCTCGGGCAGCACCGGCCCCGCCAACGGCAGCGACCGAGGGCGCAATCGTCGATAGAGCAACCATCCGCCAATCCCCGCGATCAGCACGCCGCTGGCCTTGTTCAATAGCGGCTCGATCTTCCTCAAATCGACTGATTCGGTCAGATAATATGCCAGCAAACCCAACACAAACACACTCGCCGTATGCGTGAAGGTCACAATCGTACCCAGACGCAAGGCGTCCATCGGCGTGCCTCGCGTGCCAGCCAAATAGGCTGCGACAACGGTCTTGCTATGTCCCGGGGTCAAGGCGTGCGCCGCTCCCAGGATCGCCGCCGCACCGAGCGAAAACACACCCGGTGCCAGCAGCAATTCCGATAAGGTCGTCATGCTTTGCGGAAAGCTTCGGCCACGGCATCCATCTGCTCCAGGCTGTTGTAGACGTGTGGCGAGATGCGGATGCCGCGGATCGGCCCCGCCGGCGTCACGCTAAACGCCATCCCGTGATCCTTGTATAGCGTCTGATCCAGCACGCGCAGGTCGGCCACTTGCGGCAGATCCGCCTTCACCACGCCGCATGACAACTCAGGGGCGCGATTCGTGCGCAACGTCACGCGTGGGTTCTCGCTCAGCTTGTTCATCAGATGGGTCGTCAGTTGCCGTACGCGCGCCTCAACCTGTTCCATCCCGATCATGTTCAAGAAGTCGAAGGTCGCCTCCAGCGCCGCCAACCGGGCGTCATCTCGCTGACCGTAGGCCTCCAGAAAACGGGCCCCGCCCTTTCCATCTTCCGAATAACCAACACTCACAATCGACGGCCACACATTCTTCTGCTGCCCACTGCTGACAAACAAAACCCCAGCCTCCAGTGGCCCCATCAACCACTTATGAGAGCTTGTAGAATACGAATCGCAGCCAATCCTGCGCAGGTCCACCAGCATCATTCCGCCGCTCTGCGCTCCATCCACATGGCTCCAAATGCCTTTCTCTTTTGCCGCCCGGCATAGACGGGCGACGGGATAGACAACGCCCGTACTGCTAGTTACATGCGTCAGCGCAAGCACCTTAGTCTTGGGCCCCAGCGCTCCTTCCACCAATTCCGCCAGCTTCTCAGGCGATTCGATCAACTGCGTGGCCGGCACCGCTCTGATCGTGAATCCCACGCGCTTGGCGTGATTTTTCCACGAGTCGTTGTTGGAGGGATGGTTGTCGTCCACGATTACGACCTCGTCCCCGGCCTTCAATTGCAAGCCATGAACGATCGTGTTCGTCGCCTCGGAAGTATTACGCGTAAAGGCCAACTCTTCCGTCGTCACGCCAAAAAACTTCGCAGCCACCGCTCGGACCCTCTCGCGCAGCGGCCCAAACTTGGCGCGATTCTGAAAGCTCGGGTCCGCCTCGAAATCGCGAAGAAAATGTTGATGCCGATCCAGCACCGGCAATGACGCCGGACACACGTTTGCTGCATTCAAATAGATCAGGCCTTCGCGCAGCGGAAACTGCTTACGAATGATTGCCCAAAACTTCTCGTCGCGCGCCGGGTTAGCGGCAACGGTCTGGGCAAAGGCGCTCCATAGCGGGCTGGCGCCGAGAGGAATGAAGGATCTACGCAACATACCCGGCGAGTATAGCTTAGGCGGCGCTTAAGGGTGCCCGCTTGACTTGGGCGCGCGCCAAAGATTATAGTAAGAGTCGTCTTTTGAATAATTTAGCCACCGCTCCTCGTCTCCCTAGGAACTCCTGAATGATCAAGCTGGACATCATCAACGAAGTGGTATCGAAAACCGGAATCACCAAGACCAAAGCGGAAATGGCGGTGGAAACCGTGTTCGAAAGCATGAAGCGCGCGCTCGGACAAGGCGAGCGGATCGAACTGCGTGGCTTCGGGATCTTCAACGTCCGCCCGCGCAAAACAGGGATCGGCCGCAACCCGCGCACCGGCGA
>JANXUM010000522.1 GCA_025356215.1 Bryobacter sp.
ACGCCGGTGCCGATGGACATGCCCATCGCCAGCATCGCTCTGGGCGTTGGGTTGTCGATGACCGTGGGCCTCTTCTTTGGCATCTACCCCGCCCGTCAAGCCTCCAAGCTCGATCCAATCGAAGCCCTCCGGGTGGAGCGATAACCTCATGCGTAACTCATTGTTCTGGTCCAGCGTGATGATGGCGCTCGATACACTCCGCACTTACAAACTCCGGTCCTTCCTCACCGTCCTGGGAGTGATCATTGGCACGGGTACGATCATCGGCGTCGGTTCCATCATCACTGGCATGGACGGCGCTTTCTCCAACGCCATGCGCACCTTTGGCTCCGATACGATGGTGGTCTTCAAGTTTGCCGTCGGCCCGCGCTTCGGCAACCGCACGGCTGAGGAACGGATGCGCAAACCGCTCACCTTCGCCCAGGCGCAGGCCATCCGCGAGCGCTGCCCCAGCGTCGAACGCGTCACGGCTGGCTTGCTGCCCTGGCGCGGCGTGCAAAAGATCCGCTACCAATCCAACGACTATGCCGGCCTCGACGTCTGGGGCGCCGACCCAAGTTACGCCGACGTCTGGCAAGTGGATATGATTCACGGCCGCTTCTACACCGAGGTGGACAACCAGCACCGTTCGCGCGTCGTGGTGCTCGGTCAGGACGTGGCCAAAGCGCTCTTTGCCAGCGCGGACCCCAGCGGCAAGTGGGTCGAGCTGGAAGGCCAGATGATGGAAGTGATTGGTGTGATGAAGGCCTCCGGCACAAACGGCCCCGGCAGCCGGGACAATCGCGTGGTCATGCCCTATTGGTCGATGCGCAAGTTCAACCCAGCTGCCGAAGAACATATGCTCTTCGTCAAGCCGGTCAAGGGCAAGCTGGCCGCCGCCATGGACGAAGTGCGTGGCGTGCTGCGGCAAGAGCGCCGCGTAAAGTACGACGCGCCGGATACCTTCTCGATTTCCACCTCCGAGCAGATGATCGAAGACTTCCGCAAGATCATGTCCATTACCGCGCTGGTGATGGTGGTGCTTTCCTCCATCGGCTTACTCGTGGGTGGCATCGGCGTGATGAATATCATGCTGGTGAGCGTGACGGAACGGACAAGGGAGATTGGCGTGCGCAAGGCACTGGGCGCGCGGCGATCGGAAATCGTAACTCAGTTCATGACCGAGGCGGTTGTACTAACTTTCGTCGGCGGCTTGCTGGGGATGGGGATTGGTTGGACGATTCCGCTGATTGGCCGGCTCGTGTTTCCCGACCTCCCGATGAGCGTGCCGATTTGGGCGGCGGCACTGGGATCGGGCGTGAGTATCGCGGTGGGCCTTTTCTTTGGCATTTGGCCCGCGAACAAGGCCGCGCGGCTGGATCCGGTGGAGGCGCTGCGCTATGAGTAGGGCTTAGAATGGGTGCCAGATGGCGACATTTTTCTTCAGCCCGCTGCCGACCATGTCCTACGAGGAGTATCTCGAATATAACGAACGTCATAACGTCAAGATGGAGTACCTCGGTGGGGTCGTCTACGCCATGGCAGGTGGTACGAATTTCCATGCCCGCCTGAGCGGCACGATGATCACTGCGCTCAGCCTTCGACTCCGCAGTCGAGGCTGCTTCACTTTGAGCTCGGACGTTTTGGTCGCCACGCCCGCCAAAGACGCGGTTTTCTACCCGGACGCGACGGTCATCTGCGGCAAAATGATCCACTCCACCGCGCCAATCGGCGATCCGATTTTAGTCGTCGAAGTTCTCTCCGCTTCCACGCGCAAATACGATCTCGGCACCAAGTTTGAGCAGTACAAGCTGATCCCATCGCTTCGCCACATCATATTCGTCGACGCGCAAGCCGTCGGGGCTCAAGTCTTCACGCGCGCAGAGGGCCAAGTCTGGCCCGGCTTCCCACTTACGTACATATCGCTCACCGATTCCCTCGAACTCAGTGAACTCGCCATCTCCATTCCGCTGGCTGAACTCTACGAAGATCTCGAGTTCTAAGCTCTCGCCGCAAGGTACTCGATAAATTCCCGGTCCCCTTCGAGAAAATCGTAGCCGGGCAACTTCACCGCCTCTTCCCACAAGATTTGCTCAAACTCGTAGTTCACCGGCACGCCCGTAAACTGCGTCACCTCAAAAAACATCAGTTCGATCGGGGGCCGCTCGTTGTAGCTGAACTGATAGCGCTGCATCAGGTCCCCAATGACGGCATCAATGCCCAATTCTTCTTTCAGCTCCCGGGCCAGGGCGCTCGCCGGCTCCTCGCCGGTCTCGACTTTGCCGCCGGGAAACTCCCACTTCAAGCCATGCCAATCGTTGCGTTTCCGCTGGCCGATTAAGATTTTTCCGGCGTGGGTGACTACCCCCGCTACGACTGCTACAACGCGCGCCATGAATCCTCTCAGCTTACTAGTACTGCCGGAGCAATGCCGCTTAGCCCCTAAGTTTTTGTGGAAGGGCCCGCAGTCCGCTGCTACCGTGTTCCTCGTGATACTCGGCGTCCTCGTTCACGCGCCACACATCGTAGAGCGTCTCGCCAGCCAGAATATTTTTTACGGTCAACATCGCGGTCATCATCGAATGATCCTGGTTGTTGTACTTGTGCATGCCATTGCGTCCCACCAAATGCAGATTTGGGAAGCGTTCCGCGATCTCACCTCGAACTTGGGCGACATGTCCAGCATAGGCGTCGTCATAGACCGGATAGGCCTTTGCCTGGCGGACAACAACGCCACCTGTGATTTCGCCAGGATCGGCCAACCCGATTTGTCCTAACTCGCGTTTCGCCAACTCGATCAGGTCCGCGTCGGGTGTGCACCACAGACCGTCGCCCTCAAAGCAAAAGTACTCCAACCCGTAGCACGCCAGACTTTC
>JANXUM010000554.1 GCA_025356215.1 Bryobacter sp.
GCGGATGGAACTTATTTCGTTGGCGAATACTTCGATCAGACTTGGGGAACTGGCGATTTCCGCTCGCGTCCCTATTCGACGAAAATGGAGGTGAATTCTCTGAGCTTCGCCGACCTTGGCAAAGTAATTGACTTCCCCGAAGTACACGCCGACGGCGAAATCTGGATGTTGGCCCTTTGGGAAGCCCGAGCCAATCTGATCGCGCAGTTTGGCGACGCCGAAGGCAGGCGCCGCATTCGCCTACTCGTTCTTGACGGCATGAAACTGATGCCTCCGCAGGGATCGATGATCGACGCGCGCGACGCCATTTTGCTGGCCGACCGCGTCGACTTCAAAGGCGCCAGCCAGACCCAGTTGTGGACGGCCTTCGCCAAGCGCGGCATGGGTGCGTTGGCTAACACCTCTAGCGGCAACACGACGTACATTAACGCGTCCTACGCCATGCCTTCCAACGCCGCTCAGGTCGCCTTTTACGGCGACTCGTTCACGATCGGCGAACAAGTGCGCATCATCCTTTCCGACTTGAACAACGACAAGAAGTCGGCGCTGGTGCAAGTGGCCAGTTCCTCAGGCGACCTGGAGAACGTTGTGCTCACCCGCAACGGCAGCGGTGCGGGATCGATCTTTACCGGGACGCTGGCTTCCTCCGGCAACGCTCTGATCTTGCAGAACGGGGCGATTAATGTCGTTCCGGGCGACGGCATCACGGTTTATTATCTGGACGGCGATACCGGCGGGGGCACAGCCAAGTTGGTGACGCAGTCGGCGTCCTTTACGCCCGGTTATGCACTGACCGGCTTGGCTCCCCGCTTCAGCTTTAACGGTGAGCGCGACATTAGCTTCTTCTCCGGTGACCAAGTCGTCGTCGACATCCCATTCGACTTCCCGTTCTACGACAAGAAGTATCGCTCGATGAATGTGCACCTCAATGGCTTGCTATCGTTCGGGCTCCCATTCAACTACGCCTTCTCTCCGTGTACCGACCCTGCGTCACTCCCCGGCTACGCCGCCATCGCGCCGTTGTGGGGCAACTACAACTATCCCTTTGGCGACACGCAAGGAATTTTTGTAAGCTTCCCGACGCCCAAGTCCATGACCATCCGTTGGTCCGTAGAAACCTTTACCGCCTTCGCTACCGGTAAGCCTGCCAATTTCGCCGTAACGCTCACCGACGAGGGTCTCATTCAATTCCAATACGGCGCGGGCAATGTTGACCTGAGTCTTGCCAACACCGCGCTGGGTTGCGGCCCCTCCCCTGTGGTTGGCATCTCGCCCGGCCACGACGCTTATTCACAGCGCATTGTTTTCTCAGGCTTCACAAACACGGCTGCGCAGTTTGAGCCGCCTTTCAACTCACCCAGTCTTCCTGTCGTGATCATCGAGTCGCCCGCGTCCAACGACAAGGTCAAGAGCATCATGACTGTGACCGGCATCGCTTACGACCCCAAGACGACCCTCTCGCGGCTGGACATCCTGATCGACGGAATCAACCGCGGCCGCGCCACTCTCGGCGTTACGCGGGCTGACTATTGCGCCACCGCAAATGTCCCCGGCTGCCCTCGCGTGGGCTTTACGGCGACGCTCGACCTGAAGGGTCTGGGTGTCACTCCCGGCCAACATACGCTTGCATTGCGGGCGACCAATATCCGTGGAGGCTATCAGCAGTTTCCCGAGTCGCCGATCCCGTTTGAGATGGAGGCGGGCGATGTGCGCTTGCCCACCGGCAAACTGGAAGCCCCGACCGCCGGTGCCGAGCTTTCCGGCACGGTGACCATTACGGGCTACGCCTTTGCCGCCGATTTGCGCGTCGTATCGGTGGATACATTGATCGACGGCGTCACATATGGACCGACAACCTATGGCATCGCGCGCACTGACATCTGCAACGCGTTGCCCACTCCACGGCCGCTCAACTGCCCAGCCCCGGGCTTCCGCTATCAGTTCAACAGCCAGACCGTCGCGCCTGCGCTGCCCAATGGCAAGCACCTGATTCAGATCCGCGTGCGCGACGAATTGGGCCGCTTTACGGTGATCCCGGAGACGCCAGTTGAGTTCACCCTGAAAAACGATCCGTTAGAGAAGCCAGCCGGCGCGATGTTGACTCCCAAGCAGAACGACACGGTTAAGGGCACCATTGACGTCTCAGGTTATGCCTACACTGCAACGGGCCGCATTACCTCGGTAACGCTTCTGGTGGATGGCAATGGCTTTGCGGCCGTGCCCTTCAATCGACCGGCGGCGGAGGTCTGCGCCACTCTGCCCGATGTGAAGGCCTGTCCCAACATCGGCTTCTCCTACAGTCTTGACACACGGCGTATCCCGAACGGGCAACACTTGATCGGAGTGCAAATCGTAAACGACAAGGGCGGATTCATTTTCGTCCCGACCCTCAACAGCTACGGTGCAAACGTGAACGTTCAGAACTAGCGCTTCATGCAAGTCCCAATGCTTATGTTTCTGTCGCTCGCCTTGGGCGGCTGCGCCGCTGTATCGTCGCTATCGACTTCGATCCAGCAGTGCGCTGTCCCAGGCGAGGTGCCAAGCACCAGGCCCACTCGCGTTGACTATCGCAACAGCAATGTCGAGGTCGATTCTTATGGCCTGACGCTCAGTTGGTCGCCCCATTTTTGTAACTCGCCCGCCGGGCAGAGTTCGGCCAACCGCTGGCAGTGCGCCGACAATCGCTTCGGCTTTGTCGTGCACGGATTGTGGCCGCAGTCGGATTCGGCGCGGCGTAACGACGATCATCCGCGATTCTGTAAGTCACCGGAGATCCTCGACGCGGCTGTGATCCGCCCCCATCTATGCACCATCCCAGGCGCCCAATTGATCCAGGACGAATGGAACAAGCACGGAAGCTGCGCCTGGCCCAACGCCACCGCCTATTTGGATCGCGTGGAGAACCTAAAGGGCAATCTGACGATGCCAGACTTGCCAGCGGGCCGCACGACGGCGGGTGCCATCCGCAACGCTTTAGTCAACGCCAATCGGGCCAAGGGCCTGAAGGCCGATCACACAGCGGTGCGCGTGGGATCGGGTAACCGCTTCTCAGAGATCATGATCTGCTACGACAAGAAGTTCCAGTTTGCGGCTTGCTCCGACATGGGCACGCCGGATCGAGTGGAAGTGAATGTCGCGGCCAAGCGTTAGACGAAAGTCTTGAATTCCATCACGTCGCCGTCCTGCACGACGTACTCTTTGCCTTCCGTCCGCAGCTTGCCCACTTCGCGGGCCTTGGCTGTGCTGCCCAATGCGACCAGGTCGTCGTAGGCGATGGTCTCGGCGCTGATGAAGCTCTTCTCGAAATCAGAGTGGATGACACCCGCGGCCTGCGGGGCTTTCCAGCCGGCGTGGATCGTCCAGGCGCGTGTCTCCTTAACGCCCGTCGTGAGATAAGTGCGCAAGCCCAACAGGTGATAGGCCTCGCGGATCAGGTTGCCCGCGCCGCTTTCCTTAACGCCCAGGCCTTCGAGATATTCAGCCGCTTCTTCGGCGGCCAGCATGACGAGTTCGGCCTCGATCTCGGCCGACACCACCACGGCGCTGGTATCGTGATGCGTCGCGACATACTCGCGTACCTTGCCTACAAAGGGGTTTGCTTCCGGGTTGGCCAGATCGCCCTCGGCCACGTTGCAGGCGTAGATTGTCGGCTTGTTGGTCAACAAAAAGAGCGGCTTGGCGAGGGCCTTTTCCTCAGGGCTCATGTCCATCGTCACGGCGTACTTGCCGTCGGACAGATGCGGCTCCAGGCGCGCGATCAGCTCCAGCGTGCCGGCGGCCTTCTTGTCGCCACTGCGGGCCAGCTTTTGCAGCTTGCCCTTCTGCTTCTCAATGCTGTCCAGATCGGCCAGCAGCAGTTCGGTGTTGATGATCTCAATGTCGCGCACAGGGTCAACCGTGTCCATGACGTGCTCGATGTTGGTGTCTTCAAAGCAGCGCACCACTTGGACGATCGCGTCCACCTCGCGGATGTGCGCCAGGAATTGGTTCCCCAGGCCTTCGCCCTTGCTCGCGCCGGCCACCAGGCCCGCGATATCGACAAACTGAAAAACCGCCGGGATCAGCTTTTCAGAACCCGAGATCTTGCTCAGGACGGCAAGGCGATCGTCGGGGACGGTGACAATGCCTTCATTGGGTTCGATCGTGCAAAAGCGGTAGTTGGCCGCCATCGCTTTTCTCGATTTGGTCAACGCGTTAAAGAGCGTGCTCTTGCCGACATTCGGCAATCCGACAATTCCTGCTTGCAACATGTTTGGGGAACCTATAGTTTACCCCTACGGTAACCATGAGACCCATTCTCGTTCTGGCGTGCGCATCCGTCCTGTCGGGACAAGCCCCGAATTTGCCCGCCTGACGGGTCGGGAGGCAGGTGTCGCCGGTCAGCCCCCGCAACTATGCGGCGTCGATATCTGGGGTCGACAAGGGCGACACTCGCGACACGGTTACCATTGACTGCGCCGACCTTGGTTGGTCTTATCAGAGCACGCGCCTACCTGAACGCCGGTCCGGTTGGACGCCCGGCGGTGTAAATTAGGAAAGCATGTTTGTTCGTGTCGCGCTTCTGGCTTGCTTGGCCGCCTCAGCACTTGCGCAATTATCCCTACAACCGGTCATCACCTATCGAGGTGTGCTGAACGCCGCCAGCCTGGCCCCGCCCGGGCTGCCCAATGCGGCGCTCGCCCGCGGTGGCGTGTTTACGATCTTCGGCACCAACCTGGGCCCCGCCTCGCCGTCCACTGTCACCGCATTCCCGCTGACGCCAACCTTTAGCGGTGTCAACATCTCGGTCACGCAAGGCGGAACCAGCGTCTCGGCCATCCCGATCTTCGTGTCGCAAGCGCAGATCAACGCGATTTTGCCGTCCAACGCGCCGCTCGGCACGGCGTCGGTGCGCGTCGGTTTCAACGGGCGCGTGAGCGCGCCGGTGGCGATCGAGATCGTCGAAAACGCGCCAGGGATCTTTGCAATTTCCTCTGGCGGTTTTGGCCCTGCTGTGGTGCAAAATTTCAATACCCAGACAGACCAACCGGTCAACTCGCTTGACAGTTCCGCCGCTCGCGGACAGGCGATCACCATCTGGGCGACCGGTTTGGGACGGGTTCCCTTTCCCGATAACGTCGCGCCCACCGCGCAGAATCTCGATATCCCGATCTCTGTCACGATCGGCGAGCGTGAGGCCCCGCGCCTCTACGCGGGCCGCAGCCCCTGTTGCTCCGGCGTCGATCAGATCGTCGTTCGCGTGCCGGACGATGCCCCGCTTGGTTGCTACGTGCCGCTGCGTGTGCGCTCGGGCACTGGTGTCTCCAATACGGTGACGATGGCAATCTCAACCGGCAGTGGTGCCAAATGCGCCGATGGCTTCAACCCCTTCACCAACCTGATTCGCTCCGCTCGTCGGCAGGGTCTAATCTTGCTGGAGAGGATCCAGAGCCAGATCGATACGCACATCGCCACGGTGGAGCAGAATACCTTTGAATCGGCGCGTGCCTATTTTCTTACTCGCGACGCCTCGCCCTTCACATTCGATCCGCAGTTCTCCTATCCGCCGCCTGGCTCCTGCATGGTGCAGCAAACCACCGGTAACGCTATGCGCGGCGCTCCGCTGCGCGGTACGCCGGCAGCGTCCACGGCACTCGACGCCGGTACATCGCTGCGGTTGAGCACCCCCTTCAACGGCTCCGCGGACATCGGAAGGGTCCCCGCGCCACAAAGTGGCTACGGGGCAGTGGTGGGCAGCTTGCGCGCGGGCGACGGGGTTGGCCTGCTCAAGCTTGACTTCCCGAACGCCGCCACGATCGGCCTCTCCGGACCGCTGGGGGATGCGGTCGTCCAGCCCAATGCCGCCAATCTTTTTGCCTGGGCCGGGCGCTCCACGCTTGAACGCCTGCGCCGCGATGTGGCGCAGCGCATTAGTTTTACGCCGAATGATTTTGGCGCGCCAACTGAACTCTCTCTTGTGGCTTACTCTGCCACTCACAACGCCACGACGGCGATTAGCTGTCTGGCCGCGCCGGGTGTCGATACTTTTGTCCTCACGCCGGATCTGCTGGCGAACCTTCCTCCTTCGGCAAACTTGCCCGATGGCTCTCTGGCTCTGCTTGGGATTGGAGTGGTGCCGCTGTCCCGCGCCGTGCCCTTCAGCGCGCCGGGCCTCGATGGCGGCCTTGCGATGTTCAGCCAGTGGCAAACGAAATCGGTGTACATCCAATGAACCTCTTTGCGTGGCTTCTTACTTTTGCGGGAATTATTGAGCTCAGCGGCCCCGGCAGCCGCCAAGCCAGCCGCAATCAGATTGTCGACCGCGCCGACGGCACGGGCCAATTCCTTGAGTTGGCGATCTATCCATCGGTCGGTGTGAACGGATTTTCCAAGGTTCAGCTTTGGACGTCAAAGCGCGACGCGGGCAAATACACGCGCGTCAAACTGCAGGAGAAAGAGCTTCAACTCCCCGACGCTTCCCGCGTCGCCCGCGAGCTTTACGAGTTTCCCTATCCGGCGATCACGTCCCCCAACTACGCCCTTGGCGAGAATCGTGTGGCGATTCTCTGCGGCACGACCGATTTTACGATTCGCCTGTTAAACGTGCAGGCACTCACCGTCAGCCCGGCCATCCCGCTCCCCGCGCTAGCTCGCAACCTGGCGCTGCGGCCCGGTGCCGGCGAAGCCTGGACCGCGCACTCCGGCGCAAGCAATCAAGTTGCGATTACGGATTTGAGCGCCGCCCGCCTCATCGGCAGCATTCCCCTGCGCCTGAGTCCGCAAGCGGCACCGGTGGCGTTGCTATTTTCCAACTCCGGCCGTACCGCTTTCGCCGTCGTGCGCAACCCCGACAGCACCACCGATCGAGGTTATGTCTTTGTGATTGACGCCGCCACGCGGCAGATCCGCTCACAAGTTTCGCTCGGCACAAACGTTCCGCAAAGCGCGGTGCTGGCACCCGATGGCGCGACGATTTACATCGCGGGCACCAGTCTGAACGAGCTCAACACGCCGGAGCCCAGCATTGTTAGCTACGACCCGCTGACCAACGCTTTTAGTGTGGCGGCGTCCGGCTTGCCGGTGATTCCCGATCAGCTTGCCGTCCATCCCAACGGGACGCGGCTCTATTGGTTGGCCACTCCAACCGCCACGCTGGACGAATACGATGTCCAAGGTAGGCGCCTGTTGCGGCGAATTGTTTTGCCGCGCCCGATCCAGCCGCAGAGCATCGAGATTACGCCCAACGGAGACATCCTCTTCGTTCGCGACGGCGCCGGGCAGGCGGCCCTGCACATCGATTCCGGTAGCGGCGAGATCCTCGATACGCAAATCATTCCCGCGGGCCTTGGCGTCTCGCTGTTTCGGCCTTAACCGATGGATACGACGCAATCTCCCTATCGCGGCGTTTTCCGGCTGCTGCTACGTCTGTCCAGCGCTCATCGCTGGCAGTTTGCGCTGATCGGTTTTTATGCGCTGTTGTCCACCGGCGCCGATCTCCTGACACCCCTGATTTATCGCGTCGCCATCAACGACGTGGCCGGCCTGTTTGTGGAGTTCCCAGGCGGCACCTTACCCCCAACCACTCCCGAGCAGACGCTCAAGACCCTGCTGGGCGCGGTTGCGCTGATGTTTGTAATTAGTGTGGCCGGGTACGCTTTCTATCAACTGGCCGACTATCGCAGTTCGGTTGTGGCCAGCCGAATGGAGGCGGATCTGATCCAATCCACCTTCGGCCATACGATGCGGCTGCCGCTTGGATTCTTTGCGCAACGATCGAGCGCGGCCCTGGCTAAGCGCATCAATCAGGCGGATGAGCTGTCGCCCATCGTCCACGCGTTCTCTCAACAGATTGTGCCCGAGGCCATCCGCCTGGTGGGCATCTGCGCGATCATGTTCAGCCAGGACTGGCGTATGGCGCTGGTGTGCGTCTCTCTGCTGCCCATCTATCTATGGATCGCCCGGCGCTCGGCCAAGCGGTTGCAGGGTGGCTTGTCGACTTACTACGAGCTTTGGGAAAACTTGTCGGCGCGCATCTCCGACGCCCTATCGGCGATCAAGACAGTCAAGCTGTCGGGCGCAGAGGCGCGCGAAGAGATCCGCTTCAGCGGCGAGGCGCAAACGGCTTACAGCGTCTATCTCGAACGGGTTAAGATTTCGCAGCGTTACTATCTCTCGCAAAGCGTACTGAGTAACTTGAGTAAGTCACTGGTGCTGGGCTACGGCGGGTACCTTGTGTTTAAACACCAATTGACTCCGGGCGATGTGGTTATGTTCGCGGCATACCTGGAGCGCCTATATTCTCCGATCGATTCGCTCAACGGAATCGCCGTCAGCCTACAGCAGCACGCCCTGTCGCTCGATCGTTCGATCCAGTTACTCGAGTCGGGGCCGGTGGAGACTGTGGGTGCGGAGTTGCAGCCCGGCGCGGGCAAGATTGAATTCCGCGACGTGCACTTTTCTTATGTGGAAGGCCGCCCGGTGCTCACGGGTCTGAACTTGACGCTGGAGCCGGGCAAGGTGACGGCGCTGGCCGGGCCTTCCGGAGCGGGGAAGACCACGACGGTCGACCTGTTGATGAAATTGTGGCAGCCCAGCTCCGGCGGTATCTTCATCGATGGTCAGCCGCTTGAGTCGCTCGACCCATCGGCGGTGCGCCGGGCCATCGGGGTCGTTTCGACGGACGGCGCCGTGTTCCGCGGGACGCTCGCCGACAACATCCGCTACAAACGCCCGGACGCAACGCTCGACGAGGTAAAGGCTGCCGCTGCGGCAGCCGGTTTGCAGCGCGCGCTGGACCGCTTGCCCCAAGGCCTCGATACGGCGATTGGCGATGACGGCGTAGGACTGTCGGTGGGAGAGCGCCAGCGTCTGCAAATCGCGCGAGTGCTGGTGGATAAGCCACGCCTGCTTATTCTCGATGAGGCCACCGCCAATCTCGACTTCGCCACCGAACAGGAATTCAAGCTCGCCTTGTCGCGGCTTAACCCTTGCCCAACGATGCTGGTAATTGCCCATCGCTACACGATGGTGCGCGATGCGGACTTTGTCTACATTCTCAAGGACGGTAAAGTGGCCGAGCACGGTACGCCCGAAGAACTGGCGAAACAGGACGGCTGGTTTGCCCAGATGATGAATAACTTCTCACCCGCCGAATGACGCCGATCGCGTACAATCGGCGAATGCGCTCAATCACTCGCACCCTCCTTCTGGCCGCTCTCACTGCGGCTATGATCTTTGCCCAAGACGCCAAGAAGGCCCCCGCCAAGATGGCCGAGAAGGCCGCCCCGAAGATGGCCGAAAAGGCTGCCCCACTGATCGACATCAACTCCGCGAGCAAGGCCGATCTTATGGCCCTCGGCGGGATCGGCGACAAGTATGCCGATGCGATCATCAAGGGCCGTCCCTACAGTGGGAAGGACGATCTGAAGAGCAAGAATATTGTCCCGGCAGCTACCTACGCCAAGATCGAGAAGCTCGTGATCGCCAAGCAAGCCGCCAAGCCCGCCAAAAAGTAGTCTCTACTTCCGGCTCAAGTAGTCCAACAAAATCGCAGCGGCGGTCTTCACGCCCACCGGTAGCGCGGCTTCGTCAATGTCGAAGTCCGCCGTGTGAAGACCGCTCACGATTCCCTTCGCCTCGTTTCGAATTCCCCACCACATCATCACTCCCGGGATCTCTTTCTGAAAGAGACTGAAGTCTTCCGCGCCCATTTGCGGCGCAACCATCTGTACGTTCGCCTTACCCACAATCCGCTCTAAAGTCGGCACCGTCGCTCGCGTCAGCGTCTCAGGGTTCGTCGTTAGTGGATAGCTGGGGCCGGTCCAACTGGTCTCAAAGGTCGCACCCATCAGACTGGTGCAGCCCTGCAAAGTTTGTTTCACAAAGGTGCGGTAGGCCTCGCGCGTCTGCTCGTTAAAGGTGCGCAATGTGCCCTCCATCTTGACCTTGTCGGCGACGATGTTGCTGCGATCGCCGCCATGAATGGTGCCGATCGTCAGCACGCTCGGGTCGATCGTGTTGATGCGGCGGCTGTGAATGGTTTGCAGCATGTTGACGCATTGCGCCGCCGTGACCAGCGCGTCCGTGCCTTGCTGCGGCCGCGCCGCGTGCGCCTTGGCGCCCTTGATCGTGATGTCCACTGAATCGACGCTGGCCAAAAATGGACCGACGGTGTAGCCGATCTTGCCGGCGTCCAGCAGTGGCGAAGCGTGAAAGGCAAAGATGGCGGTGGGCGCGGGGTTCTTCAACGCGCCTTGCTCAATCATCATCCGCGCGCCAAAAATTTCGGTGTCCGAAACTCCCTCCTCCGCCGGCTGAAAGATGATCTTCACCGTGCCGGGCAAGTCCTTCTTGATCTTGCTCAAAACCTCGGCCAGCCCCAGCGCCACCGTGATCACGCCGTCGTGTCCGCAGGCGTGTTTGACGCCCTTGTTCAAGCTCTTGTACGGCACATTGAAATTGGATTCATCAATCGGGAGTGCGTCGATATCGGTACGCCAAGCCACCACCGGGCCCGGCTTGCCGCCTTTGATGGTACCCACGACGCCGTGGCCCGCCACTCCGCTCTTGACTTCGTCAAAGCCCAACACCCGCAGGCGCTCGGCAATCAGCTTGCCCGTGCGCGCCTCCTGGTTCGATAGCTCCGGATGCATGTGGATGTCGCGCCGAGTGTCGATTAATTTCTGCGCGATGGCGGCGGTTTCGCGCGCAACGATCGCGTCTAAAGATTGCCCGGCAGCGCTAACCGCAATCAACAACGTAAGCAGTCTCATTTACTTTGCACCCTTGTCCAGATACTCGAACACGATCCCGATGCCGCTGCGCACGCCAACGACAAGCGAGTCCTCATCGATGTCGAACTCCGCCGTATGCCCGCCGCCCGTTATCCCTTTCGCCGTGTTGCTGGCACCAAGGCCAAACATCACACCCGGAATCAGCTTCTGAAAGTAGCTGAAGTCTTCGCCGGTCATCCCAGGGCCTCGCAGGGCCACATTCGCTGCGCCCACCACGCGCTCAATCCCCGGCAGTACGCGCCGGGCCAGCGCCGGGTCGTTCTGCATCGATGGATAGCCACGCTTGTAATCAAGCTGATAGCTTGCGCCCATGCCGCCCGTGCACCCTTCCAGCGTCTGCTTCATAAAACGCTCGTAGTCGTTCTGATTCTTCTCGCTATAAGTGCGCACCGTGCCGGTCATTTCCACCGTCTCGGCGATGATGTTGCGCCGGTCCCCGCCGTTGATGGAGCCGATGCTCAGCACGCTCGGATCGCTGGTATCGATGCGGCGGC